>JAVZJF010000001.1:0-25771 GCA_038870935.1 Candidatus Anstonellales archaeon
TATGCTAATGGATATGTAGAATTAATTGCAATGCTCTGATTATTTATTTTTTCAACGAAAAAGTTTTGATAGTCAATCGTCATAGTTATTCCTTCTCTTAATTTAACGTTTTGAACAGCCAATTCGGTTTCAGTTGCAATAATGTAAGCATATTTTTGATAAATGTTATTTATGAGTTTTTCGTTTACTAAAGTATCGACATTGCTAGATAACATGCTTATAAAAAGGAAATATGCTACTAAATTTATTGCTATTTCAAAAGCTACTTGACCAGTATAAATTTTTTTTATGTTTAACTTAGACATGACCATCAGCAGCTAGAATTCGTATATATCAATTCATCATAAATTCCATTTTCAGTTACTATTTTTATTCTGTTGATTTGATTGGTTTTTGGAAGTGTATAAGGAAATTTAAATGCTACTATTTGTCCTTTTTCCCACACAGTTGAGGAATTTACTTGCACCCAGGTAGAGCCAATTTGTATAGTCACATTTGATGGAGTTTTTATTTCTCCATTTATTAGTACTGTTGTAGTGTTAGGGTCTGTGATAGGTGAACCGATATTTTTAACATGTATAGTGTCATTTAAATAGCAAGGATCATTGATAATCTTAATTGATGTTGCCACTTGTGAGGAAACGCTTTTAGCTTTATAATTTAAGCTTTTCATAAATGATTGAAAGTTTGAATTTAAAGCAAATACTAACATACTTGCTACAGTTACTGCAGTAATAAAGAATATCATTTGAGTAAATGATTCTCCTGGCATAGTTTATCAACATTGTTTATTTTGTTATGTTGAAAAGCAAATCAAAATGACTATATTTGAAATAAGGAAGACAATATATAAAATTATTATATTATTGTATTATATGCATAGATTATAATTGATTGATTAAGAGATTCTCTTTAGAGGTTTTTAAATTATTATCTTTCCTTATTGGTGATTTGTTTGAAGCTTTTGTTTAAGGTTAATCCTTTCAAAAGAGAGTTGAGGATATTTTATTCTGATGTGAGGTCATTTCTTGAAGAGAACAATGTTTCTATTGTAGAAGAACCAGAAGAGGCAGACATTCTTCTTACAATTGGTGGCGATGGTACAATTCTATATAATAGAGTAAAATATTCAAAATATGATCTACCTATATTTGGGATTGGAACTGAGACTTCATTCATTTGCCAAGCCAAAACTATTGATTGGAAAGAGAAATTAGAGAAATTGATTAATAAAAAATATTCAATTGAATCAAGAACCCTATTAGATATTTTTGTTAATAATGAGTTTATAGCAGATTCTTTAAACGAAGCATTAATAAGAAATATTGATCCTAAAATATTGAGATTTGATGTATTAGTTAAGCATTCAGCTAGCAATTCAAATAGATTTATATTCTCAGCAGATGGTTTTATTGTAGCTACTCCTACAGGATCTTCAGCTCATGCATACGCATGTTATGCAGACATAATTGATGAAAGCACAAATTCATTGGTTTTAGTTGCAGTTGCTCCACATAGAAGAGAATTTACTCCGATGTATATTTTAAACACATCAACTATAGAAATTAATCTTTCTGATGCCGAGAATAGACATCAAAGGATTCAATTAGTTTCTGATGGATTATGTGGCTTTAATTTATCATCAACTGACATTATTTTGATCAAAAGAAGTAAGAAAAAGCAAAAATTCATTAAAATATGAGATATGTAAAGAATTTGCTTTTAATATTAAAAGCAAAAAAGATATTAATGGTCATTAAATATGGACAAAAAGCCTGAAGAAATTGAAAACAAATTAAAGAGTGCAAATGTCAATATCAGTGAAAATATTCAGAACAAGCAAAAACTAAAAATATTTAGAAGAAAGTTTTTTTTTACTATTAAGAAACGATTTTTCGCAAAAAGAACATACAAATATACTGATATTAGTCAATTGCCATTAATTCCAAAAATAGTTTATGGTATCAAAGAAAGTCTTGAGCAATCAGGGTTAATAGAAACTAAGATAAAACAAGAACCAATTATAGGTAAAGAAAAAGAAGCAAAAAAAACAATAAAACAGAAAGATGAAGAGCTAAGGAAGATAAAAGTTATTTCCCCAACAAGTTTGGCAAAGAAGCTTTTAGGAGTAATGTTAATTTTTATTGCGTTTATTTCATTTTCAATATATTTAATAATGGTCCAAGCAGGTATGGTCCCTATTTCTGAGTCATTATATCTAAAAACAAAGTTTGATGTAGTAGAATTGGATAATGGTCTAATTCCATTTAGAAAAGATAATGTGAATTCTCAGATATTTTATTCATTAGTAAATGTTACAGCAATGAACATTACTAACATGAGTTACAGGATTTTAATAAGTAATAAACCTATTTATGCAAATGTCTATGTTTTACATTTAAATCCGAGTATCTATAGTCAATATCAAGAATCTTATTTGGCGTTCGTAAATCTTCTGAAAAAGAAATTCAGTGATTCAGGTATTTATGTTCATGAGGTAGAAATGGAAGATTTAGATGATATTGCAGATAATTCAATATTGATAATTCCAGTTAATTACATTCCCGCAGAGTTTATACAAAACGATGCAAAACTTCTAAGAGTGCTTTTTAATAAAGGAATATTCATTTTTTACATAGGAGATACATTTGATAAAGTTGTAACAAACGAGGGAAAAATCATTCAAATGTCTTATGATTCATACGAATTTAGAATAAAATTTGCTAAAAAAGGTTCAAATGAATACAATCAAAGAGTAGGCGAAATTCCTAAAATTTCAGATTCATTAAACATCAAAAGTAGAGAATACATAATTCTAACGAGTAGTGATAATCTAAAAATAACAGCTGAGGGTTTACAATATATTTACAGAGATGAAAAAGGATCAGGAATCTTATTTTTTCCAGTAGCATTGTCAAGTGGCTGGGATAATATTGAAGACGCAGTTGATGATGTATTTAATGTATATGCATCTTTTTCTTATTATCCAGTTATAGAAAAAGGATTTGGAAATCTTACTTCAGGTTCAAACATTTTGTTAATAGAAGATTTAAATCCTAATTTCGATAATTTGTATTATATTGCAATATTTAATGCAAATACAACAATGGGTACGGAATATAGAAAAATTTTTTTCCACAGAGTTGAAGCATTACAAAAAGGTGTTGTATATTTAGAACCGCCAAAGGGTAAGTCAAACTTAGTTTCAAATTTGATAAGCAGTGAGAAATCTTTAATAACCATTGATTTCGTAGAACTTTCAAACGAATTATCTGATGTTTATTTGCATATTTATAGTGGAGAGCAAAAGCTATATACTCAGAAATTAAAAGGAGGTCCGTTTTTAGTTAATTTAAAGATAATAGGTAAAGAGATAGACTTACCAGTTCCTCCTGGTGGATATGTAATAGTTGCGACAAAAGATGAGCAGGGCAATATAATAATAGGAAAAACATATGTAAAAATAGATGAGCCAGAAATAATTCCTTTGTTTGATTTAAACAGTTGGCAGGAAGGCAGATTTAATTTTTCAATAGTTTCAAAGTCATCTAAGCAACCTTATTCTTTTGATAAAGTAGATGTTTATTTTGATAATCGTTTTGTTGGTAGTTTTAATTCATCCCCATTTATAGCTAGGTTGAATGAACCTGCAGAACAAGGCCAACATACGTTTAAGTTTGTCTTTTCTTCAAACGATTTTGGGACTAAAATTAGTGATGATAAAAAATATGCACTTTCTTTGACCATGACTTATATTAAACCTTATAATTGGTATGAAGATCCTAATTCGCTTATTGCTTTGGGTATCTCAGTTTTCTTTGTTATTGTTTCAAGATTTATTAAGCCTCCTGAGGAAAAAATATTTTATTTAACAGTACCTGATTTTCCTCAAAGCAAAATAAACAAAGTTAAAGTAAAACCAGATTTTTTCATTGCACTTTTTGACCGTGTCAATAGAAGATATGGTTGGCAGTACATGCCTTTGACAATAGAAGAATTAAAGAAAGCCATTTATGATTTGGATTTAAAAGGTAAGAAATTAATAGTAAATGATTACAACTTAGAGTTAGTATTGAATGCACTCGTTGAAAGAGGTTTAATCAAAAAATATAAATATTATTTCTGTCCAACTGAATGGGAGGAAAAAACAAAATTTGATATTGAGTACTTAACCATAATTCGAATGATAAGAGAAACTGCATTATCTTTAGCTATAAAATACCAAATTAATTTAGAACATGATAGACCAAATTTCATATTTACATTTCCAACGAAAGAAATTTTTGTCTTTGCTTACTCTAAGAACAAGAATTTGTCAATCGTTTTGTTGCCTTATCTTAGCAGAGAAGAAGTAATTCTAGTATTTGGTGATATTGAAGAGAAAAACAATTTCATAGATTCTATATATTCAGATAATTTAACAGATACACAAATAAAGATTGCATACTTAAACAATAATTTGAAATTAATAACAGTTGATGAGGTCAAAAAGTATTTATTATCCTTTAAATAAGTACAATTTTAACTACCACAAAAGAAACCTCAAAAGAAATTTCTTTTATTTGCTTTCTATGAAACCTTCTTCCATCAATTGTCTTAGAATGTCTTCTACTCTACCTTCATAAACGTTATATACTTTTGCAAATTCGATTATGTCTATTTCACCTTTATTAGCTATTAGCCATTCTTGGACTTTTGCTTTTAACACATCATCAGATAAATTTGTGAATTTTTCTAATTTTGCTAATAATTCATTATTTTTTGCTTTTAGATTATAATTGTCTATTGCTAATTGTTCATTTGCTTCTTTAAGTGCTTTTGATTCTTTAAGCAAACGTAGATATTCTTGATTTAGATTGTCATACATAGAATGTAAAGCTTCATACTTTAGGTCAACAAAATCTTTCAATTGATCAATAACTTTAGTAAGCAATTGATTTATCAATACTAAATTTATTTCATAATCTTCCATCAGCAAGTTTAATATATTCAAGAAAAAACTCATAGTTTCTAGAAATTTCTTTTTTGGACTCATTCCTGGGCCATAAGTATAACTAACAGTTATCATGTTCTCTTCAAATTCTATGAGAGTAAATATAGTGGGTTTTTTGTTAATGTCTTTTGACAATACGTTAAGTAATATAACGTTTTTATCAGTTTTAAGTGTGTAGCAAGTCCTTAATTCATTTAATTTTGCATAAACTTTATCTAAACTAGTTTTCAAAGTAACAGGAATGCTAAATTTCGATGCACCAAATTTTTGTTTTTGTATTTCCTCATCTTGTTCTTTCTTTTGTAAATCTTTTTTTTCTGGCATATCTAATCACAAAAAGTGTTTAATTAATTTGCCTTTTTTTCATTTTTTTGTTCATTAACCTCTTTTACCAATGGCGGCACATATGAAAGTATTGCTAAAATTACAAACATTAGAATAAAAATAAACGAAAAAATTATGCTTACAATGTCAGGTAGTCTTAAATAGATTAAAGGCAGTCCTATTACTACTATTGCAAGTAAAAGTCCAATTATTAATATCGTATTCATTGTTGATTCAAATCTTTTTCTTTTTTCAGTATATTTATCTACACAGTTGTTGCAGACATATAAATTGTTTAAACCTGTTTTTCTTTGAAAAATTTTTGCCTTTATATTCCTCAAAGTGACTAAAATATAATCGTTTTCATTTACTTTTTTAGCATTTTCGAGGCTTTGTTTAGCTAGTTCAATACCTCATTTTATGCAGATATTTTTTTTATGAGTTTCTTCTTTTTCTTTTTGGTGTTTCACGTTTCTTCACCAAATTTTTTTACACAGTAATATAATTTAGCTTTGGTCGAGTTCTAGCTGTGTCATTTCTTCGCTCAAAATATCTAATTTTTTATAATCAACTTTAGTGAATATATTAATTATTGTTCCATCATCTAATCCAAAGTCTTTCAATAATGTAGTTATATTATTTCTTGAAATTCCAAATTTATCAAGAGTAACAACAAACACAACAATGTCTAAGTGTCTATTACTCTTATCAAATGTAGAATTTATTTCTTCTATTTGTGATTCAGTTAATCCATACATTTTCAATTGTTTCCTTAAATCTTCTTTCTTTATCGCAATAGTTTGTGCCATTTCCTCACCCAGTACAGATGATAAATCAATAAAGTATTCTTTTCTAGGTTCTTCTCCTTCTATGTGATCTATTATAAATGTTTGTGCAAAATCAGTTGAGATAGTCCATGCTAAGTTTACTGCAGCTTGTCCTACTCCTAAATTCCTTATTTCTTCTTTGATATAATCTGAGAAATTTAAAGTTGCTTGTAAATAATCTAAATACTTTTCGAATTTAACTTTTAAAATAAAAGTTGTTCCTACATTGCTAAATATTGCTTCACTGATATCAGTAGGGTTCTGAGAGGCAACTATTAAACCAAATTGATATTTTCTACCTTCTCTTACAATCATAACTGCATCGCTATTCTCCTCTTTTGCGATTTTCCAGGCCTCATCTAAAACAATGTAGAGTTTTACTCCTTTTTCTTTTGCCCAGCCTTCTTGTCTCATTTTTTCTTTAATGAATTGCAAAATAGTTAATGCAGATAAAGCTCTAAAAACTTCATCTGGTAATTTTGAGAGATCAATATCAACTAAACCAGAGTTTGTTAGTTTATCAAGGTCTAAAGTGCTTTGTCTAGCAAAATAATCTTGGCCTTCTTTGGTAAATTGTTTTAACCTATAAATTGCGTTTTCTAATTCCGCAGGGAATTCATAGTCACCTTTTGCTAATTTCTCTTCTAAAATTCTTACAACGTCTTTTAAAGTAGGTACCTTTAAAGGTCTTCCTAATTGATCAACTTGCTTTGTTTCACTTAACTTGAAGCCATTATCTAAATAAGCTTTTTCTATAGCCAATTCAGTTAATCTTTTTTGCTCAGGATATGCACCAATGTCTGTTAGTAGTTCTAAGCTTCTAATTATTTGCTTTATTCTTACGTTTGGTGTCATTCCACCTAAGTCAAGTAAATTTATATAATTTCCTGAGCCCAAAGAAACAATTTTACCATTTGTACTAGCAACCCAATCCTTATATTCTCCTGCCCAATCTATAATTATTGCATTAGTACCCCAAATTAAACTCGTTCTTACTAAAAATGTTTTCACGAAATAAGATTTTCCTGCTCCAGTAATTCCAACTACACAAATATGGGGATTAGTTAAATACTTGTGATGCCAATGAAAGGGTATGTTAAATATTCTTGTTCTTCCAATGTAGATAGAGTCTGCAATATCTTGCATTAGATATTCTGCAGGCGGTTCTGGTGGCATTACTAAAATATTTCTTAAGGAAATTGTTTGGTTGTCAACGTCGTTTATTTTTAGCCAGCCCATAAAAATCACACGAGTTAGTGACTACTTTTTAGTTAAGTTGCTGATCAAGCTCAGCATATTCCCTTGGAATCATGAATTCCCAATCAAAGCATCTCAACATATCTTCTGCAGTTAATATTCGTGCATCAACAGCTAAAGCGTTTTGTATCCATGATTTAATCTCTTCAGCCTGTCTTCTTGCAGCAGCAACTGCTTGCTCTCTGCTTACTCCTATAGCAGTTGTTTGAACATATGCGACTATTGCCATAGGTTTATTACCTGCGGTTAATCTTTCTAGTTCTGCTTGCCATAAAGCTAATTCGTTCTCTAATTTTTCTATAGTTATAGGGTCTGGGTCTGATTTCTCTCGTTCTCTATTTAATTTATATTGCACAGTATAAATCTTTTCTTTTATTGTTTCTCTCTTTTTGCTAATATCAATCACATAAAGCAAATATGAGATTTTTGTTACATATCTCAAACCTGAAATCGCTCTCTCAAAGGATTTAATATAAGTAAGCATTTCTGTTTCAGGTCTTTCTATTGATGATTTAAATACATTTAATCCTATATAAGCACTTGCGTAATAGAGATTTCCGTCAGTTGCAATAATAGTGTCTTGAGTAGGCGGAATTTCAAAATGTACAGGTAAAGGAGTAGTTATTTTCATTTTTTTTGTTATTTGAGGAATTACTATATAGCCGTATTTAAATAATATCAATGAAAGAATTGCTGAAATTGCTGAAATTATTGTTGCGAGTAATTTTAAAAAAGTTAAATAATCATTAGAAGTTGGAATTGCAAATGCTATCAATAAACTTATTAACGATAATGCAATTGCTATGTACGATACCTTATTTTGACTTAGAACGCTTGGCATCTAAAATCGACCACCTATAATTGATAATCATATTAAATCCTATAAATATATAATTCCAATCCCTTACAAGTTAATTCATGTGTGGAATTATTGGTGTTTTTGGTGAAAATGCACTTCAAAATGTCATTAATGGGTTAATTGCCTTAGAGTATAGAGGTTATGATTCTGCAGGAATTGCAGTAAAAAAAGACAATAAAATAAAAGTTTATAAGGCAACTGGAGAAGTCAAAAATGTTGTTTCATTAGTTTATAAAGAACTTCAAAGTTTAAAAGATTCTAAAATAGCAATAGGTCATACCCGATGGGCAACACACGGAAGACCATGTAATGAAAATGCGCATCCTCATACAGATGAAGACTCAACTATAGCAATTATTCACAATGGAATAATTGAAAACTTTGATATCTTGAAAAAAGAATTGTTGAAAAAAGGTTATAACTTTTCTTCAGAAACTGATACTGAAGTAATTGTTCATTTAATTGCCGATAAATACAAGAAGCATAAAAATTTTCAAGTAGCCTTTCAACAAGCGTTGTTGGAATTGAGAGGTACTTATGCAATTCTTTGTATCAATTCATTTGAAAATAGAATTTATTTTGCTAAATTGGTCAATCCTTTAGTTATAGGATTAGGAGATGATAAGAATTATTATTGCTCCTCAGACATGGCATCAATGGCAACTCTTAAACTTACTAATAAATTCATTATACTTTCTGATAACGAATATGGCTATGTTGATGAGAAAGAAGGTATTAAAATATTCAGTATTTCAGGGAATAATTTGATAAGTAAAGAATCAGTAAAGATAGATTTTGTCTATGGTCAAGCAGATAAGAAGAACTATGAGCATTTCATGCTAAAAGAGATTAAAGAAATTCCTGAGATTATTTTAAACGCTTATCATGTAGATGTTAATAAAGCAGTTGAGGCGATTAAAAATGCTGACAATATTTATTTCACTGCTTGTGGAACTAGTTATCACGCTGCCTTAGTAGCAAAATACCTTTTTAACAAAGTTTTTAGAAAAGATGTTCATGTCTATAATTCTTCTGAATACATCTATTTGAATCCCGGTAATTCCAATGATGTTTTGTTTGCGATAAGTCAGTCAGGAGAAACTTTAGACACATTAACAGCTGTTAAAAATGCCAAAAGAAAAGGAGTAAAGATAATTGCTCTGACAAACCATTATGGTTCTTCAATATTTCAAGAAGCTGATATTAACTTGATGATGAACTCTGGTCCAGAGATAGCAGTTGTTGCTACAAAAACGTATATAGCACAATTGATTATATTATATAAATTAGTCTTTTCAATAGTTGATAATCAAGCAGAAATAGAAAGATTAAAGGACTTTAGACAGTTATTAGACTCTTTTGTTAATTCAAATGAAGTTATGGGAAAATTAAATAGCATAGCTAATTCTCTAAAAAATGAAAAAGATTTCTATTTTATTGGAAGAGGCTTTTCTTATCCAACTGCTTTAGAAGCAGCTCTAAAGCTTAAAGAGATTTCTTATAAACATGCAGAAGCTTTTCCAGCAGGAGAACTTAAACACGGGCCATTGTCATTAATTACGAACGATTCTGTGGTAATAGCTTTTGCACCAACAGATTCTCTTATTAAAAAAATACATTCAAATATATTAGAATGTAAAAGCAGAGGTGCAAAAATATTCTCAATAACTGATAATAAAGATATAATTGAAAATTCAGATTATTCTATTGAAATGGAAATTGTACCTGAGCTATTTACCCCCATTTATTACATAGTACCAATGCAATATTTTGCATACAAAATGTCAGTCTTGAATAATCTTAATCCGGATAAACCAAGAAATTTAGCCAAATCAGTTACGGTAGAATAAACAACTTAGAATAAAAAATCTTTTTTACCCCTTTATTAAAGCGTAATAAATCGGGCCCGGTGGGATTCGAACCCACGACTTTCTGATTAAAAGTCAGACACTCTGGCCAAGCTGAGTTACGGGCCCTTATTCTTTTTTAAAGGCTAATTAATTCTTGGAATTACGAGATGATATAGAGCTATAATAGAATTAGTATAAAAACTTTTTGCTTTTGGCAAATCATATTAGTAGGTTTATTCATATTCTATTGTTGCAGGAGGCTTATTTGTAATATCATAAAAAACTCTTCCAATTTCTGGAACCTCATTTGTTATTCTTAAACTTATTCTTTCTAAAATTTTGTGATCAATTTTAGTGTAGTTAGCAGTCATTCCATCTAGAGAATCAATTATTCTTATGACAACTGTTTCATTATATGCTCTTTCATCTCCTTTTACTCCAACTGTTTTCACTGGTAAATGAGCACAAAAGTATTGCCAAGGTAATTCTTTTAAAATTCCATTCCTATGTGCATTTTCAATTTCTTTTTCCACGATATCTGTTACCTTTCTTAATAACTCTGCTCTTTTTTTTGTTACTTCACCAATTATTCTAACAGCCAATCCAGGGCCTGGAAAAGGTTGTCTATTAATTATTCTTTCATCTAAGCCAAGAAATTTTCCTAATTCTCTGACCTCGTGTTTGTATAAATCTCTTAACGGCTCCACTAATTTCAAAGAGAGTTTTTCAGGTAATCCTCCGACATTATGGTGGCTTTTAATAGTTGCTCTATTTTCTCCGATCCCGCTCTCTATCCAATCAGGTGCAATAGTTCCTTGGACTAAATATTCTGCATTAAATTCTTTTGCTTGTTCCTCTAAGATGTCAATAAATAGTTTTCCTATGATTTTCCTTTTCTTTTCAGGGTCTGTAATACCTTTTAGTCCTTTGAAAAATCTTTCTTCTTCGTTTATAATGTCTATCCTAATATCAAAAGTTCTTCTTATATACTCTATGTTTTCTAAATCTGAAATTCTCATTAATCCTGTATCAACAAAAAAACATCTGAAATTCTCTTTCTGGACAATTTTGCTAATTAAAAGTGCTGCAACAGTTGAGTCTATACCTCCACTCAAGGCAGCAATGACTTTTTTATCCTTTAAATAACTTAGCTCTTGAATAGTTTTTTGATAGAATTTTTGTACATTCATAGAGATACCTTTTAAATTTAAAGAAGACAAGCCTTTTTATCGGTTACATTGGTTTTTATTACTCTCGGATGGCCTATAGGTTTATTAGAAAATAATGTAAAACCAAACATGGCCATTCCACAATCATAATTTGTTGAGATGTATTTGAAGAAAAAAGAATTCAGTTCTGCAAGCCCTGTTTCCAAGGCCATGTATCTACTTGCTTTTATAAGGGAATCAATTGTTTTTTCAGCCATGAACATTTTCATTGCCTTTCTGCCATACATATTGACTTTACTTTTCCACATGTCTGTTGAAATTATCTGCTTAGTACTTATAGGTGCTATTGGTAAAATGTAAATGTTATCATTAACTGATTTTCTTATTATGTCTCTAAATTTGTGTTTTGGCCTTATTACCAAACCACCCATAGATAGTCCAATAACAGTACTTAAACCTGTTTTTGCTTCTATCTCTGCATTATGTGCTATTTTTATTACATCCTTTTCAGGTAAATTCATGTTTAAAGCATAATTTAGAGCATAAGATAATGATATGGCAGCAGCACCGCTAATCCCTAACCCATAACCCATTGGCAAATTACAATAATGATTTATAGAAACTTCAAAAGGTTTTCCGTATTCCTGGGCATATTTTTTAACTACTCTTAAGCTTGTGGCAGGACTTTCTAAAGGCAAATTGTTGTAAAAAAACTTTGCGATTACCTTTCCTTGCGTTTGTTTTACACTAACTTTTGTTGTCATGCCTTCTTCAATACAAAAACCTGCGCCAACAGAACTGTCTCTGTATAATACAGTTATGCCTGAAATATGACAAGGCGAATACGCTACTGCTACTTCTGTCATATAAGTATTAATATTGTAATCTTTTGTTTATAATTCCATAATCTAAAATTGGACGATTGACAGAATTTAAACAACAATTGCAGAATTGATTGGAAAATTCGTTTACAAATACCTTTATATAGGATTGTTATAATACTTATTTTCATGAGCGATATCGAATTTGATGATTATACTTCTTCTGCCAACATGGAAATACGACTAATTACTTTAGAACTGATGAAACTTGCATTCAAAAAGAAGAAATCATTTAAACAAATTACAAAGGAATATTTAAAAAACGCAGAATATTTGAAGGAGGCATTGACTAATAGAAATACAAATCTTCTTATCGTTAGGCCTAGACACAAAAAACAACCCAAAGATGAAGAGTCTAAAGGTTAATATCCAAGATTTTTTACATTATCATACAAATCAATTATTAATATTAAATTAAAATATCATACTTATGAGTATTAAATCAGCTAAAGCTGTTTTATACTTCTCTAAACTATTTTTTAATCCTAACAATAAATTCACGGCATTATTTATTATCTTTTCAACTCTTACATTGATAGCTTTCAATCAATTTTTAACCTTTCCAATAATCTATTTGGCATATTTGTTTGGTAAAAACAGGGCTAATAAGGCACTATTCATTATTGCTAGTTATTCATTTATTGCTTTGCTCTCATTATTCATTTTCAATTACTTGATTAGATTCGAACAAGCAAACTTCTTTGATTTTTATACTTCAATGTCAGAGCATAACTTAAACCTATTAATATTGCTAATAGGCATATTTGCCATTCCTTCCTATTTCATAATCAGAGTAGGGATGAATGAAAATTATTTGATTTCTCTGCTATTAATAACTATAAGTACTGTGCAACTCACTTCTTATAACCTTTTACTGGAATTGATTTTTTTAGGTAGTTTAATCGCATTTGAATTAATTATACAATTCCTCAACTGGATATCGATTTCTAAACTAAAGCTTAATCTTTTAGATACATTTTCTGGATTGCTTGACTTCTGGTACGATGATGATGATAGTATTTTACAAGAAGTAATGTCAAAAATAGGTATAGAAAGAAGAGTATCTGTTTCTAAAATCATTGTCAATTATGATAGTCATAATCTTAATCTAATAGTGCCACAAATCCATTTTGGTCCAATTTCAAGCATTGGAAGTGGTGATTTTCCAAAACTTTTACAAGAAAAGGAGAATAATGAAAACAAATTTATTGTGTTTCATACAGCAGTAACTCACGATAGTGATTTGGTTGATAGGGAAGAGGTATTAAAAATTATTGACCAAATAACAAAGAATCAAAATTATGAATCAAAGAAATTTTTGAAATTTAGGATGATCAAAACCAATGTTGATAATTCTACTTGCTACGTACTTGATTTTGAATTTTTTACGTTAATATTTTTTTCTAATTACCCTAAGTTAACAGAAGATATAACAGAATCTTTTGGGCAAAAACTCTATGAAAAAGCTAAGACATGTTTTTCTAACCCTTTAATAATAGATTGCCATGATTCAGATACTCATGAATTATGGTATGTTGATGAAAAATCTATTGCAGGAAAAAATTATTTATTAGCACTTGAAAAAGCTATTAACGAAATAAAAGACCTAAAATACGAAGAGTGCAATCTTAAGTTTGTAAAACTTTATAGTGATGACGTTGAAGAGTTGGGTAGTAACGGAATAGCTGCCATAGAGTTTTCTACAAAAAACCAAAAAGTACTATTATTAATATATGATTCCAATTCAATTGAAATAGAATTGAGAAAAAAATTAGAAATCATGTTAAGCAAATACTATGAAAATTTCATTATTTGTAGCACTGATACTCATGAAATTAATGTAAGAAGAGGAATAACTAATCCATTAGCAGATGCACAGAGAGTATTAGATTTAACCAATGAAGTTATTAATAGACTTCTTAAAATAAAAAGCACAAAAGCATCCACGAGCTTCGCGATTTCTCAATTTAATGTTAAGGTTTTGGGCAATTCTCTTCAATACTCACAATTTTTTGCAATTGCAATAAGCACAATTGCTCTTATCATTCTTTTGTGTGTCTCTTATTTCGCAGTTAAGTCTATTTTCAAAATCATCTAAGCACTAAGTAATGTTTTAAAACATTTATTGCTTATCTTAACTTAACTGCTTTGTCAAAAGGTGCTGAAGGGCCCGTAGCTCAGTCTGGACAGAGCGGCTGCCTTCTAAGCAGAAGGTCGTGGGTTCGAATCCCACCGGGCCCGCTTCATAACTTTATGGCATGGAAAGCAAAGAACTTTTACTTTTTTAGTATCTATTGTTTATTTTTATGGAAAATTACTTCATAAAAATGCTGAAATTCGTTCATTGTAGAAATAAATTCAGCAAAATTTCTATTCGTAAATCGATTAATAGGTTTCTAACATATCTGAAAAACAATAAATTATAACACCTGCAAAGTAAAATTTATAAAGCTTATTCTTTTTGTAATATCTACAATTCCAAATTATCTATGAGGTGATATCGTGAAAGGAATTTCTGTAAAGAAATTGGCTGCGTTAGGTATCAGCTCTGTAATGGCTTTGTCTTTGGGCTTTGCAGGTGCTGTATCTTATGAAGGTACGCAGCTAGTAAACGACAATGGTGTACCTCAAGTAACTGTTGTCGTGGGTGAGAAGGCACAAGCAATTGATGGGGTTGCTGCTGCAAAGGTTGCTGCTTACTTGGCAAGCAAAGCAAACAAGGCTACAACATTAAGTGCTGTAGTAAAGGGCCAAGCAACATGCAGCGTTACTGGAGGTTCAGGAACAGGTGCTGGTACATGTCCTGTAACAGACAAATCTGTTGTTCTTGAAGTTCAATTACCAGGTGAAGCTGGTGGAACATACAGATTTACAACATTGATTGATGACTATGCTGACAGACAAACTGAAAACAGAGTAAGATCAAATGCAGGTACTGACAGATGGGATTCGTCTTCATCTGAATTGGGCTCAAACAACAAATATGATTTCCCATTCTATGATAATTATGCGAATCCAAATTCTTTCTTAAGCATAGGGAATGTGAACACATACAAAGAAGCAATGGTTAGAGTATCAGGAAGTGATTTAACAGCTTTGAAAACAAATTCTGTTGTTGATGAAAAGTCTGCTAAGAGATGGGAACAAAGACAATATGTTTGGTTTGCAGGCTATAACAAATTCGATGATTTGGATGACAATAACAACATCAAATTAAGGCCTGAATTGTTTGCTTACTCAACAAAGTTCTTTGGTGTAAGTGGAGTAAGTGCAGATGCAGGTATTCCTGTATGTACAGATGACCAAGCAGACCAAGGCTATTTAGCTGGCTGTTCAACATCAGATAACTATTATATAGGTAACCACAGGGTAAGGATTAAATTCATGGGAGAAGACTGGGTAATTACAGCACTGTCTCCTCCAAACGGTAATTTAACTGCTGATGGTGATTTCGTATTTGGAGGTTCAGTTACATTGGCTAAAGAATCCAAATACGGAATTCTCAATGTTGGTGGTGCGCCATTAGAAGCAGAGGACATCAAAGTAAGATTAGGAGATATTTCATTGGCAACAGGTTCAGATAATGTGCACTATGCAATTTTGGACATATTGGACTCTTCTGATCAAGTTATTCAACAAACTCAAGTTAAGCCTGGTCAATCAACAGAAGTATTAACACCAAGCGGATCAAAAGTTAAGATAAGAGTTTATCAGACTGCTCCTGGTTTCACATTGACACAGAAATGGGCTGAAATTGCTGTAGTAAAGGACGAAAAGACTTTGAGAGATGGCCAACAAGTTGATTCAACTGACAATAAGAACTACTATGTTAAACTCAAATGGGTTAATGACTTAAAGCCTTCAAGCGTTTCTGCAGGTACGGATGGTGCTAAGCCAGATTCGTTAAGGGAAATAACTGTTTACAGAGAAACATTTGATGCTGACACATATTCTCCTGGCTCTGAAATCCCTATGATGGTTAAGCCTGCACAATTCAAGTTGAAATACGTAGGTGTTGATTTGGACAAATCAAAGGACTATGCTGACTTGACATTCAAGTTAGAAACAAGAACATTGTCTGGAGTTGGTGTAGTTAGTTCTTCAAGAAACGATAATTCTGCAGTTCAATCAGTATGTAATACAACAGTAACGTATTCTTCAGTTCCTGTATTGACGATTAGGTCAAGTGAAAAGACTTTGAAACCTACTGGCACATTTAGCTTACCTAATGAATATGATACATTCTATGTTGTGTTGAACGCATCATCGGCAAATGATAGATACGATGTAATTTATCCATTACAGAACCAACTCACATGTACAAGCGGTTCTACTGCATCATTTGGTGCATATGACTACGATGGTTCAAGCACTTCTCCAGTTACTTATGAGTGGGAATATAAGACAGTAGGTACTCAAGGATCTGCAACAGACGGTGGAAGAGTTCTTTTGACCTTGCCTAATTGGTCAACAACAAACAAAGGAAATTTGACTGTTGTTGAAGATACTGGTAAATGGGATACAGACTCATATGAAGGTGCAAACTGGACTGCTTACTTTACAGTTACAGATGGTTCAACAAAGTTCTACCAAACATCTGGTAATGATGTATTAGACAACAATATGTACTACTCTTACACAAGAAAGATCAACGGTAATACAGGTTATACCACTGGAGGTTCGAAGCTCTTAAAGGTTAACCAATTATCTCACAGAGGTTCTTATTTGTCTTACTCTTCTGAGAGCGATATCAGATTAAAGATGGCGAAGAGCGTAGCAAGACTCAAGTTCGAAATAGCTGCTGCTGGTACTGCTGCACAAGTTGCTAACGAAGAGACCCTCAGAGAGGGTGACGAGAGAGAGTGGGCAGGTGTCAAAGTCAAGGTAAAGAAGATCAACTGCGAAGTAGGTGGTTGTACAGTAACTGGTGCAGGTGCTCCTACATGTTCAGTTGACTCTTCAAACGTGAGAGCAGCAATAGTAGACTCTGATGGTAACGAATTAGGTTCAGCTGTTCAGTCAGTTGTTCCTGCAAGTGTTCCTTCAAACATGGTTGTGTTAGACACACAATCACCAAGTGGCTTAGTGGTATCAATTGGAGGTCCTGACGTAAACACAGTCACAAAGAATGCCCTTGCAGGCTCTGTTGACTTCAACCAACAGAGAGTGGTTGTAAAGAAAGTCGGCAATGTCATAGTCGTAGCAGGTCTAACCGGCCAAGACACTATGACAGCAACAGAGCAGTTCTTAGCAAGCTTACAGAGCAGCTAAGTTTAACTGCCTCTGAGAGGCCTTGCAAAAGTGGCAAAAGACTTCATGTAAGAAAAGAGGGCTTTTTTAAGCTCTCTTTTTTTCCTTTTTTATTTTTGGATTTTAGTCTTCTTTTTTGTTAAAATCTATCGTTAAAAGCTCATTTTTAGTTTATCTATATTCTTATCTTTATTTCTTTCTCCATGGATATTTGAAATTTGAGCTATCTTGGGAATATCTTGAAGTGGTGATTCATATGGAAATTAGAATAATAGATGAAGGAATAGGTCTATCTGCTCTCTTAAGTGATGATAAATATATTTTGATAGAAAGGCCTTTCAAGGACTCAAGGTTATACGAAGGAATAGTTTTTAAACTTAAAAATGATTATGTTGAAGTTTATTTTTTAATTGCTTATGGAGAATTAAGGATTTTTAAGAAGTTTTTAGAGAGAAAGTCTATGAGGTCATATCGTTTACTCAACAATAAACTGATTAGTATGTTAGAAAAATCTGAATTTAAGCTCTTAAGGAAATACTGCATAAATTTATTGATTAAGTATGAAAGATTATTATTTAATAAACTTTATGAAGAAAGATATAATTGATAATCATTACGTGAAACAAGAGTGATGATTTATGTGTTTATTTTGTTTAATTTTTGCTTTGTTAGTGATAGGATTACTTTTATTTACTTTTGAAATCACTCAGAAAAAGAGTAGTTCTGAGAATGATAACTTTGTTAATGTTTTATTGAGCGACAAGGCATTTAACCGATGATTCTGGAAACCTATAAAAGTATTAATGGTTTTTGCAGAGGGAAGAGTAGTTAGTCAGTGATTTAAGCACAAATTAGATTCTATTTTTAGAGTTCGTTAGAGTTCGTCTTTAGCATATAAGATGTCTTGCAATAGTGGTTTATGTTTATCAAAAAGTTCATTATCATTAAAGAAGAGCTTGATTTCTTTTTCAGCAGTTTCTAAAGAATCACTTGCGTGTACGACGTTTGATGAAACACTGTTTGCGAAATCGCCTCTTATAGTGCCTGGTTGTGCTTTACGTGCATTAGTTGCTCCTACTAGATTTCTAACTACTTCAACTGCTTCTACACCTTGTACGACCATGGCAACAATGGGTCTTGAGCATATGAACTCTTCCAAGCCCTTATAAAAAGGTTTGTTTACGTGTTGTGCATAATGCTTTTGTGCAAGTTCTTTAGTCATTTGCAGCATTTTTATGCCAACTATCTCTAAGCCTTTTTGCTCAAACCTTGAGATTATTTGACCTACTAATTTTCTTTCCATTGCATCTGGTTTAATTAGAATCAAGGTTTTTTGAATTTTTGATGCTGAAGCTGAAAAAGTTAAATTAATTTTATCAGTATTATTAGCAGTCATTTTACCTCACTTTTACTTTTTTTGGTTATTTGTTAGTTGCTTTTTTAGCTTTTTTTTCTTTTTTTATGATCCACTTAAGTTTTTTATTATTTCTACCCATGAAATAGTTCTTTTTGGCCTTTGAGTTAATAAAGAACAGAATTTGGCCATTTCTTTTAACATACATAATGCCTTTTCCTTTAGGGATTTCTTTTCCAGTATATGAACACTTGACCATAAGAATCACTTAGACTTAAAAAATAATAATAATGAACATGAGTGGTTTTTCTTACTTTACTTTAATGTCTTTTGCTTCTCTTTCTGTTTCCAAAAGAATTAAGATATCGCCTAGTCTTACAGGGCCTTTTACGTTTCTTCTTAGTACTCTACCTTGATCCCTGCCTGAAAGAATCTTGCAAAGGACTTGGTACACTTCTCCAGCAACACCTGTTTTGCCAATTATTTCGACTACTTCTGCAGGAGTGCCTTCAACTTGTTGTTGTTGGCCTTTTTGTGGTTCCTGAGCGAGCTTTGATTCATCAATAGGTGCTTGTTTTTTTGGCTTTTTTTTATTTCCTCCCATAATCATCAGACCTAAATTATTCTTAACTTTCTCTTTCTTTATTTTTTATTCTCTTGACTAAAGCTTATTTATTCTTTCTTTGGTTGCTTTTTCTTAGCTTTTTCTTCAACAACTTTTTGTTCTTGTTGTTCTTGCTTTTTCTCTTTAGCTTCTTTAGTTTCTTTAGTCTCTTTGCCTTTTTCTTCAGCAGGCAAAGCTTTTCCTGTCAATCTTTCTACTAAGGTTCTTAGTTTCTCTTTTTCAGTGCCAGCGTCTTCAATAGCTACTGATGAAGTAGGTACGTTTAATCCTGCCATTTTACCTAATTCTTGTTTGGTTTGGACATAAACATAAGGTATTCCTTTTTCTTCACAGAGTTTAGGTAAATGCATCATTATCTCTTCAGGATCTACGTCCATGGCCATGGCAACAACTTTAGCATTGTTTCTTTCAACGGATTTTGTAACTTCGTTTATACCTTTTTTAACTCTTCCAGAGTCTTTGGCTGCTGTTAAAACAGCATAAAAGAGTTCTACTAATTCCTGTGGGGTTTCAGATTTTACATATGCTTTTGCCATAAAAGAGTTCACCTCATATCATTGGTTTGATAACTTAACATTGTAAAGTAACATTTTAAAAGCTTAACGTGTAACATGTTCAGAAATTTAAATCTTAAAGCTAAGGAAGTATTTGCGAATAAAAATTACTAACAATGGATTAGTTTAACTAAGAAAATAACCGTTTAGATGATTAGGTAATCTTGAAAAGAAAAAAGGTATATGGAATATGCGGCCGCCGGGATTTGAACCCGGGTCTTCGGCTTGGAAGGCCGGTGTCCTACCAGGCTAGACTACGACCGCACTTTTCCAAAGAGCTAATAAAAAATCAGTAATAAACATCAATCTTTCACATAACTTTCACATAAAAATGCTTATAATTTTAAGTTTTAAGTATTTGATGCCAGATTTTTTTCAATCTTTTTGATCTTATCAAGATATTCTGAGAAGCTGATCCAAGTATCGTCTAAGAAGATGAAGAAATCGTTATCAGTTGCTAAAATAACTATTCTATTGAATTTGTCTTGGCAATAAATGTCGTTATTTTCACAGAAATTAATTGCCGTGTCAGAGAGGCATTTTTTGTTATCATTCGCTATTTCGGATATGCAAAACCCGTTTTGAGGTTCTATGATATAAGAGCCTTTTAGGTATGAATTGTTGATGTCTTTAGATGAACTAATAATATTTTTAGTAAAAAGATTTGCACAGTGTCCAATTTTTGTATCATTTTCAATTCTTTCCCAGTAACAAACCATGTAGATGTTGTAGTTGCCAAGAGTATCTAATTCTATTGAAGAAGTATTTCTGTAAAAATAAGTCGTGCCATCTCTTTCTTGCAAGATTATGGT
Organism: Candidatus Anstonellales archaeon; assembly: GCA_038870935.1. GTDB lineage: Archaea > Micrarchaeota > Micrarchaeia > Anstonellales > SKW190 > SKW190. The sequence continues at coordinate 20,756 of JAVZJF010000001.1, forward strand.
TTGGTCATTTCCTTTTCCTAATACTTTTAATTTATAGTTATCTTTTTGAAATTCTTTTATGATGGCTTTAAAAAGTAGAGAATAATCTTCACAATCACCATAGTATCTTTTTAACATTTCATCAATTGAATATAATTTATCATTTTCTTCTGATTTGTAATTAAAGTCAAGGGTATAACTTATTAGAAAACTTAAGCAAGGTAAAATCAAATAATCTTCCTTTACGCATTTTTCCTTTGCACTTCTTACAAATATGTTAGTTCTGTCGTTTTTAGGTATAACTGCGTTACTTCGAAACCAAGAAATGTAATTATTAATTTTTTCTTCAATTTTTAGAACTTCTTCATTTAGAATTTTGATAGTATTTGTTGCGTTTGAATATTGTAGATTTTTAATTTCTAATTCTTTGTTTTTCAGATCTAATTCCGTAGTTAGGAAATTAATTTTTTTTTCAAGGTCTTTTATTTTATTTTGCATTTCGGTAATTTGAGAGTTCTTTTTAACTAATTCATTATTAGTTTTATTTAATTCTAACTCGAGGTCATTTTTTTGTTTTTTGATAATCTGCAATTCGTGAATGGTTTTATTCAATTCAAGATTAATTTTATTATTCAAGTTTTCTAGGTTTGAGATTTCGTTTCTCAAGGTTTTAACTTTAGAATCAAGTGCATTGTTATTTACAAATAATATGATTGAAAATATTCCAATGATTAAGAGCAGAAAAAACTCTAATATAATGATTATCAATTTAGTTTCCATTGAATGATCACTCGAACTTCACTAAGATAGTTTTTATGCCTGCTTTTTTTCCTGCCAATTCATCAATTTTCGTATCTCCAACAAACATTGTATTTTCTTTTTCTGAATTGGTTTTTTCTATGCATGCTATCAGCATATCTTCTCTTGGTTTTGGTTCATATTCACTTGCAGTTGCAACGTAATCAAAGTATTCTAAAATTCCAAATTTGTTAAGAATTCTTTCTGCGGAGCTTTTTGTTCTATTAGTGGCGACACAAACTTTGTACTTGTTGGACAGATAATTAATGGTATTCCCTATAGGTGTTAGTTCGTAATATTTGTCGGCTTCATGCCTATGGTTTGCGATAGAGTTTCTGTAATCCTCATAACTTCCTAAATCATAGTTTAGTTTTGAGAATGTTTGATAAGTTTCTTTATCTGTTTTACCATATATCAAAGGAATTAGATCTTTATCGAATTCGTAGCCAAAGTCTTTAAAAACATTAGAATAAAGGTTAAACAATGCGTTTTTTGAGTAGATAATAACGCCGTCAATATCCAGAATAATGAGTTTAGTCTTAAGAATCATTTAATCGTTAAGTAATCTCATTTGTTAATTAAATATTTTTGTATATCTGGAATGAAATTCAAACATGCAAAGATATAATACATCTTTTAAACACTAAATTACTCAACTATCTACTATTAAAATAACTTATTTTTATAATAAGAGTACGTGGTTAACATGGCTTCAACTGGGTTATTTAAGATAGAACTAAAATATCCTCTGTTTAAGGCTGGCAAAGTAAGAGATAATTACTTTTACAGAGGGAATATTTTAATGGTTGCCTCAGACAGATTATCTGCTTTTGATGTAGTTTTTTCACAGCCAATACCAAAAAAAGGTATAGTTTTGACTAAGATGAGTTTGTTTTGGTTCGATATGTTCAAAAAATACAAAAACCATTTATTAGAAATGCCTGCTGAACTTTCGAAACAAGAGCCAAAAGAATTGCAATTAGAGCACAGGTCGATGTATGTAAAAAAGGCATTTCCGATCATGATTGAGGCTGTTGTAAGGGGTTATTTAGCAGGATCTGGTTACAAAGAGTATAAGCAAACAGGGAAGGTTTGTGGTATCGAATTAGACCAAGGCTTAGAAAACGGTAGCAGATTAAAAGAGCCTATATTTACACCTGCGACAAAGGCAATAGTTGGTCATGATATTAATATTACTGATGAAGAAGCTGAAGAAATAGTTTATCATAATACTGGCGATAGAGAAATCTATCACAAATTGAAGAAAGTCTCTATAGAGATTTACAAAAAGGCTCACGAATATGCTCTACAAAAAGGAATAATTTTAGCAGATACGAAATTAGAGTTTGGCATTGATGAAGAAAATGATCTAATTATCATTGATGAGCTTTTAACACCAGATTCTTCAAGATTTTGGGACAAGGAAACGTATCAACCAGGCAAAGAGCAGAAGAGCTTTGACAAGCAGTACGTGAGAGATTATTTAGAGTCTATTAAATGGAACAAGCAACCGCCTGCACCGAAATTGCCTGAAGAAATAATAAATAATACGACTAAAAAATATATAGAAGCTTACGAAAAACTTACTGGTAAGAAATTTGAATGGTAATTGGAATGAATTTATTTTTGCTAATGAATTAATTATGGGTTGATAAGATGGTTGAAGTAGAGATATTGTTGGGTAGTAAAAGTGATATGCAGATAGCCGAAGATGCAAAAGCAGTTTTAGACGAGCATAAAATTGAGAGTAAAATAACAGTTGCGAGTGCACATAGAGAGCCTGATAAAGTAAGAGAAATAGTCAAGACTTCTGATGCAAAAGTTTTTATTTGCATAGCAGGTTTGTCAGCAGCTTTGCCTGGTTTCGTTTCGAGTTTAACTGACAAACCTGTTATAGGAGTGCCTGTATCTGCAAAATTAATGGGTTTAGATTCTTTATTATCGATTGCACAAATGCCTTCTGGAGTTCCAGTAGCTTGTGTTGGTATAGACAATGGTAAAAATGCAGCTCATTTAGCAATAAGAATCCTTAAATTATCAAAAAAATAAAATCAAAATATGTCAAAAGAGAAAAAGAAGTATCGCAAAATAAATTTACACTTGCCACAGCATTTGTCTGTTTTAAAAAGATTTCCACAAGCTCTATTGCCGAAGGACATAGGAATTATTCTAGCTTACACTGACATAACTAAGAATTCAGTTGTTTTAGATTCAGGTTTTGGCTCAGGTTTTTTAGCAATTTCTTTGGCAAGGTTTGTAAAGAAGGTTTATTCCTTTGAGATAAGAGAAGACTTTTACAAAAATGGTTTGAAGAATATTGAAAAATCAAAGTTAGATAACATAAGATTAATTAAAGCTGATATTTTTACTGCGAATCTTAAAGAAGTGCTTGATATTGAAGATAATTCTAAGATAGAATTGATTACTTTAGATTTACCACAACCAGAAAGAGCAATTGAAAATATTTTAAATTATAAAAATTTTTTAGCAAAAAATTGCTATTTAGTATGTATCTTACCTACGATTGAGCAATTGAAGAATCTAGTTCTTTTTTGCAGGTCTAAAGGATTTTTAGAGCTCATGACAACAGAATCTCAATTAAGGGATTGGCAGATAAAAGAAAATGCATGTAGGCCTATAACTACTCAAGTGGTACATTCAACTTTTTTGGCGATTTTTATAATTCACAATGAAGTTGAAGATAAAAACCTTAAATAAAAATTAAAAAAAAGCTCAAGTTAGAGAGGTTTTCTTATTATTTAGACATCGTGTGCCACATCATACACTGTTTTTACTGCGACTACTGCAACAGCTATTGATAACATTGCACTTAAGTCTAAGAAGAAGGCTTTAAACATATCTACTATATTTGGGTTCATCATAAACGCAAACTCTACAACTTGAACTAATGCATTAAAGGTTACTAATAGAGCCAAACCACCGAGTAAAAACAACATTCTTTCGTTTTCTGTTACGTTAAAGGCTCCAACAAGAATACCGATTATAATTAAAGCAGCTAGTTTTACGTTTTTCCACAACTGATCTTGTATTGGAACTATTGCCATTAACAAGGCCAGAATAATTCCTGCAGTAAAAGCTTTTGGGCCATAATGTACAGCTTGTTTCTTTATCTCGCCCATACCCTTTTTCAAAGTTTTTTCGGCTCCTTTGATAAGTTTCTCCACCATACTTTTCACCATCCCTCTTTATAACTGGCTAAGCCATTAGTTTATAATTCATTTTGGCCTACTTTTAAATATTGCACATAAGTTGTTATATTTTTTGGATTGTTTTTCATTATAAGCTATCTTTAAAAATTTAAGTTGACAATAAATTTTTGCGCATGAAACAATGCGCATAGCACTTTGTTTGCCTGTGGAAGGAGCGGAGCTAGTAATAGTGTACCGCTCGCTTCCATCAACGACTTTCATAATAAATTTTTCTTGGGTTCTTTTGTCGAGTTTTGATATTCGTTTTCAATATTGTTTATAATATTATTTCTCAAACATCAACGTTAGTTGATTATTATGATTACTCTTTCAACAAAGATTTATTCAAGGGAAGAAGTTGAGAAAACGCTTCACAAAACAATCATACAATGGTTAAAAAAATACAAAGAACTAACCATGCCTCAACTAATGGCTATTCCTTTAATCGAAAATAGGGAAAACGTCTTAGTAACTGCACCTACTGGTTCAGGTAAAACATTAACTGCTTTTTTGAGCATTTTAAGTTATCTCATAGAATTAGCAGAAAAAAATAATCTTGAAGATAAGGTTTATGCAGTTTATGTTAGTCCCCTACGTGCATTAAACAACGACATTGAAAAGAATTTGAAAGAACCATTAGAGGAGATGAAGCAAATTTCATCATTTGTTGAAAAAATTAGGATTGCTGTTAGAACAGGAGATACTCCACAAAACGAAAGAACTAAAATGCTTAGGAAAGTACCTCATATTTTAATAACTACCCCGGAATCATTTGCAATTCTTTTGAACTCAAGAAAATTTTCTAAATTTTTTAAGCCAGAATTCGTCATAATTGATGAAATACATGATTTGTGCTCTAACAAGAGAGGTGTCCATTTATCTCTCTCTTTAGAACGACTCAACCAAAGAGTTAATTTTTGTAGAATAGGTTTGAGTGCTACAGTTCATCCTTTGGAAGAAGTGGCAAAATTTTTAGTTGGCTATGATAAAAATGGCCAATTAAGAAAATGCAAAATAATTAATGCTTCAT
>JAVZJF010000002.1:0-24238 GCA_038870935.1 Candidatus Anstonellales archaeon
AAATAAAATCGGTAAAATAATAGAAGAAAAAATTTTTGAAAAAGGCTTTAAGCCAATAGCTAATTTAACAGGCCACATGATTAAAAAATACCAACTTCATGCAGGAATTTCAATACCTAATGTGGGAAACTCAAATGATGAAGTAGCCCATACTTTTAAAACTGGTCAAATTTTTGCAGTAGAACCGTTTGCAACAAAAGGAAATGGGTATGTTGAAGAAAAAGATTCAATTGAAATCTTTTCTTTAGAGAATCCAATAAATCCTAGAATGAGACACTCAAGAGAAGTATTAGAATACATAAAAAAAGCTCATCCTAAACTACCTTTTGCAGAAAGACATCTTTACAAAAAATTTAATTCTAGAATTGTTGTTTCAACTGCTTTACGCGAATTATTATTAAACGGCAGTCTTTACCCATATCCTGTTTTGGCTGATAAAGACATTGTTGCACAGTTCGAAACAACAGTTATTGTAGACAAAGATTCTTGTATAGAAATTGTACCTGTAGAAGAAATAATAAACTAATCTAGTGTGAAATTAATGAGAATCTACATAAAGAATGGGTTATGCGTTGATGCTGAAAAGATTGTCAGAAAAGATTTACTACTCGAAAATGAAAACGAACATGGAATAGGAATAATAAGAGAAAATGAAATAGATAAAACGGATTTAGTAATTGATGCAGATAATAAAATAATATTTCCAGGCTTTGTAAATTCGCATACCCATATTGCAATGTCTGTTTTTAGGAATTATGCAGATGACATGCTTTTGCATGAATGGTTAGAAAAAAAAATCTGGCCATTAGAATCAAAGCTTGATAAAGAAATTATTTATCATGCTTCATTAGTTAGTATAATTGAAATGCTAAGATCAGGAACAACTTTGTTTAATGACATGTACGGCTTTTGTGATTCAATTGCTGATGCAGTTAAAAAAATAGGTATTAGAGCAATTATTGGCTATGGAATGATAGATAACTTTGATGAGGATAAAAGATTGAAAGAACTGAGACAGGCAGAAAATTATAGAAAGTACATTTCAGAGATGAAAAATAAACTAATTGACTTTTCATATTGCCCTCACGCAATCTATACTTGCTCTAAAGAACTTATTCTAGAAGCAAAAAAACTTGCCACTCTGAATAATTCATTTTTTCACATGCATGCTTCAGAAACTAGAAAAGAAGTTCTTGATAGCAAAAAGAAATATGGTAAAACTCCTATTGAAATTTTAAATGAATTAAAAGTGCTTGATAAAAAAACTTTGTTGGCTCATTGTTGTTTTGTTACTCTTAAAGAAATAAAATTACTTTCTCAGAGTAATGTCAATGTATCTCATTGTATAATAAGTAATATGAAACTTGCGAATGGAGAAATTGCACCAATACATGAAATGGACTCAAATAATGTTAATATAACTTTAGGCACAGATGGGCCTGCAAGTAATAATTCTTTGAACATAATAGAAACTGCTAAAATAGCAAGTATTGCACAAAAAAACTTTAAATGGAATGCCGAAATTGTTAATGCAAAAAAAACCTTTGATTTCTTAACGGTAAATGGTTACAAAGCATTTAATAAGAAAGGTGGCTTACTAAAAAATGGATATTTAGCAGATCTAATTATTGTAGATTACAAAAAAGCAAATACATTACCTTTTGCTAATCCTTATGCAATGGCAATTTATTCAATGAATATAAATAACATAGAATCAGTCATAGTGAATGGAAATTTAATTATTTATGATAATTCCTTTGTAAATATAGATGAGCAAAAAGAATTAGAAAGTTTTAATAAAAAAGCACTAGACTTTATTCAAAAAAATTCTATTAATTGCTAATAGTGCTTTCATCAATAATTTTGAATTTAGTAAATGCGCCGATTTTAAAAGCACTAAATAATTTACCTGGATCTGAATCATCTGCAATAATATGGACTTTAATCTTCAAATCAATTGCTTTATTAACTAAATCCCTAAAGTCTTGATTGTCTAACAAAGATTCCAAAACAATTAATTGATTGATTGCATTATAATCTAAACCTTGTTTAACATAGTCAAAACCATAAATAATGTCATCTCTGTTCTTTGACAAATGCTCCAAAAAAGCATTTACTATCTTCAATTGCTCAGTAACTAAATATTCTTTTATTATTTCATTCATGTCTTCTGAACTTAGCAATTCGTGGAGACCACTATGATTAACATAACTCGCAGTAGTTATTTTAATTGATTTAAGCTTTATTTTTTCCTTCAAAAACTTTGCCAATTCTTCTTTAAAAAATCCTGGGCCAGCAATAACTAATGGCTCTATTTCTTTGAGATTAGTTAGATAATTAAGAATTTTGTTGAAGTATTTTATCTTATCTTCAACATAAGTTTTACTCTCTTTTGATAAACCTGCATTTATCTCTGTTTTAATTTCATAGCCTGTATTTGTTATGTTTGCAATTATGCAGGATTGCTCGTCTACTAATAAAAGCAATAAAACTCTTTTTTTACTTTCGTTTAGAGCTCTTTGAATACTTAATATAGAAAGATTATCCCAATGATCCTTTTCAATAGTTAAAGAGTCTTTAATCTCAACATCAAATGAATGATAACTATTTAACTTTACATTTTCATCAGAACATTCAATGATTTTTCCTAAAATTTTTAGCTTTTTTAACTCATTGTTGTATTCTTTTTTCTCAACCTTTAACTTTATGGTAACTTGTTTTTTCTCTGCTTCACTACTCTCATCATGCTTTATTTTCCTAATCGTTTTCATTGTTATTCTATCATTAATTGAAATAATTGAATGAATAACTCTTATATCTTCTACATTTTCTATAAGTAATTTGATTGTATTACCTTCTTCAGCTAAAAGCTTCATAAAAAATCACTATTAGATAGAGGAATAAATTGATGAAATGATTATCTTTATAAATATATTAACACTAATTTAATGATTGAATTAACTCATTTATAGAATAAATTATTCATCCTATTCTCTTATATTTAAATTTGTTCAATAGCGAGGTAGGGTAGCTTGGAGTGCCCGCCGGGCTCATAACCCGGAGATCGATGGTTCAAATCCATCCCTCGCTACTTTCTAAATAATAGAACCTACTTTAACTCCATCTATATTCTTTGCCTAAAAACTCATACACATATGCTATAAAAAATGTGAAAGCAGAGAAAATTGGAAACAAAAAGAACATCCCTAACGTTGGTAAAATATATTCTTTTGTAAACTTTGTTCTTGAAATTTTAAACCCCATATAAACAAAATATATCCAGAACAATGTTGAAAAACCAGCAAAAATATAAATTGAATCTATAGCAAATACATCAAATGATTTTAAAGTAATTCCTACAGAAGCCATTGCTTCGAAATTGTAAAGCCATGGTATTAAGCCTTGTAAAATATTTCTAGAATGGTAAATTATGTTCCATGCTAAAAATATTGAACTAAACAAACCTGTTGTTATCACAATAGGCATTATAAACATCCCTAAAGCTTCATATTTTGGATTAAAAATCATGTCACTGTAATTGAACATGTTTACTATTCCTCCCCTATACCACCTCAACCTTTGCTTGAATAAACCATTTAGTGTTAAAGGTACTTCAGTTTCTACTTCAGCATCATAGCAATACTCTATTTTATAACCATGCCTCTGTAGTCTTAAAGCAATTTCCATGTCTTCAGTAATATTTTTTTCATCAAAACCTCCTAACTCTTCAAAAAATGTTCTTCTATACATCGATAATGGCCCAGGTGTAACATATAAACCGCCAATATTATAAATAGCTTTAAAGAAATAACCAAAATTCATCCAATAGTCCAATTGCTGAACCTTTTGAATGAAATTCTTGACTTCAGAAACTGGCTTAACAAATATCACTACAGCAGCTACTTTTGGATCTTTATAAAATAAAGGAATAGCTTTAATTAAAACATCTTTTTCTGGATATGAGTCTGAATCTATAGTTACTATTATTTCTCCTTGAGTTCTTCTAATTGCCCAATTTAAAGCTGAGCCTTTCCCTTCATTCTTTTCTTTAATTAGTAGTGTTATTCCATCAACACTTTTCAATAGTTCTTGAGAACCGTCTGTACTGCCATCATCAACAACTACTATTTCTTTTTTTCCATTATATTCTAATTCCTTACATTTTTGAATACACTTCAAAATCGTATGACTGGTATTATAAGATGGAATAACTATTGTTACATCAGGCCATTTTATATCTTCTAATGTTTCTCTTAGCTTCTGTAATTTGTTTCTTTCTTTCTCTTCAAACCACATGATAAAAAATGTGCAAAGAATAAAAATCATATATATTGTGTAAATCACAAAAACTATTCTTATTGAAAAAATAAAGCTTAATATAAAAATCGCAACAACTATTGCTAAGCCAACTATTAGCAAATTTCTCTTGGCAGGCACAACTAATTTAGTTCTTTCAAAGCCTTTAGGTGCAGTTGCACCATCGATTATTGCTGTCTTTGGATCGTATCTTTTCAGGTGCTTTTCCTTATGAAGTTCTGTAGAGGTATTAGTTATTTCGTCCATAGTGCAATTCACTATATATCTTTAATTTAATCTTTACAAGATACGTTAAATTCTTTTAGCACATCAATTAACTGTCTCTCTGAATAAAGACCCTTTAATATTTTAATGTCATCTATCACAATTGAAGGAACTTCCGTTATGTTATATCTTTTCTTTAGAATAAATGGCAAATCAACATTTCCATCAATAGGTAACGAGTAAACTCGCAAATTATTACATTTCTTCATTAATCGTAATACTATTTCGTTTTGTGCCAAACAAGCAGAACATGATGTATCAACAGAATAAAATACCATTAAAGGAACATCATTTATATTACATCTTTTTTTCAAATCAAATTCTGCTATATACATATCGATTAAATTTATGTAATATGACCTCTTCAAGATATCATACTCTTCAGTAAAAATATTCTTCCTTTCATATTCTTGAATCCTTTCAGAAATTAAAGTATTTCTTTTAGCTTGACTCTCTCTCAATGAAATTAATTGTTCACAATACTCTTTCGGGTCTTTTGCCATTGTTAAAGAATATTTTGAAATCATCTGTTGTGCCAAATTATCTTGAATAACTAATTCTACTTCTTTTTTTAATTCGTAAACCCTTTGGTCATCAAATTGCTTTGCCAATAAAAATGCTATGAAAACAATAAAGAGCGTTAATAATAGCGACTTAACAAATAAGTTCATGAATTTGTTAAAGTATGAAGATATTTTAAAGTGTGTTGGATTATTAGTTCAATTTTATTTTAATTTAATTACTCTCTCGAATAGCAACTACTGGCTCTAATTTAGATGCTCTAAATGCAGGTATTAACCCTGAAATTGTACCTACAAAAATTGAAATACCTAAAGCAATTAAAGAATCTTGGATTGTAATTACATATGGTAAATCAAGATTCTCTAAAATTATGCCAAGAACAAATGCAAGTAAATAACCTATCATTCCACCTATCACTGCTATAACTATGCTTTCAAACAAAAATAATGATAAAATTTCATTGTTTGAAGCCCCCAAAGCTTTTAAAATTCCAATTTCTTTAGTTCTTTCAAGTACAGTTGTAAACATAGTGTTAGCTATCCCTATAGACCCAACAACTAAAGAAATTGCACCTAAACTTCCTAAAAATAACGTAATTGATTGTAAAACTTGATCAACTTGTTGTTGAATTGCTTTAGCAGAAAGAATAGAAAAATCATCCTTTTCATTTTTACCTATTTTTCTAGAAATCCTTAAAGTGTCTTCAATCTTGGAAATAACTTGATCTACATCATATCCTTCTCTTATTAATACATTGATTGTCGTGATTTCATCGTCTTTAATTATACCTTTAAACAATTCTTTAGCATCTTCTATGTTAATAACGATTATATCATCTATGTTTGCCCCTCCAGCAGAAGACCCAGTTGGTTTTAAAATACCAACTACATTGAAATCCTTATTGTTAATTTTAATTTTGTTATTAAGTTCAACTTTTTTAGAAAACAATTTCTCAGCAACGTTTGAACCGATAAAAGCCACTCCTCTTTCTGAATTAGTAAATATTCTTCCTTTTTCTGGTACAAAATTTGGATTGACTGTAACTAATGCTTCTGGCTCAGACCCGTAAACAGATAACGTTATTCTTTCGCCTTTAAATGCAATATCTGCTCTCTGAATCACAATATAACTTACTAACTCAAGCTCAGGCAATCTTTTTAAAGAATTTAAATCCTTCAAAGTTAATGGATTAGCAATTAATTGTGCATTTCTCTGACCTGATAAAACATTCAAATTTGAAACTGGCAAAACAAATACTGTTCTTGGACCTAAAACATCTAATTGTTTTTTTACTTCTGATCTTAAGCCATTACTGACTGCTAAAATTGATAAAATTGTTAAAACTCCAAAAATTATTGCTAAAGCTGTTAAAAAAGTTCGTAACTTTCTATTACTAAGATTTCTAATTACGTATTTAATTTTTTCGGAAAATTTCATTATTCATACCTCAAAGCTTCAACAGCAGATAATCTTGCAGCATTTCTTGCTGGAATTATACTTGCTAAAATTCCTATCAAAAAAGAAAAAACTACAGATATTACCATTAGGTCCATTCCCAAAGAATATGCAACGTTGAAAGACTTGAAGATTTGACCTAATATAATTGATACAACTATTCCTATTATTCCACCTATGGCAGATATTATACCTCCTTCTAACAAAAATAGTAAATAAATGTCAGATTCCTTGGCACCTATCGCTTTTAAAATTCCTATCTCTCTAGTTCTTTCTAAAACAGCTGAAAACATAGTATTACTAATGCCTATTGCACCTACGACTAAAGATATACTAGCAATAGCACCTAAAAAAGCATTAATCAAATTCAAAATATTGTTAACCTGCTCCTGAATTATTTTGGGGGAAAAAACAGTAAAATCTTTAGTATCTTTTGGTAATTTGTGACTGATTCGCAATAATTCTTCTATCCTTTCAGCTAATTGTTCAACATCATAACCTTCTTTAACTAAAACGTTCAAAAACATAACTTCATCCTTTTGTCTTGCACTTGCAAATTTATTTTTGACCTCATTATAGTCAAGTAAAATGAAATTATTTGGATTACCTCCTACTTGAGTTGTCTGCTCTTTAAATATACCTACAACAGTATATGGCCTGCCATTAATGTAAATTGTATTCCCTACATCTATTGGTTTATCAAAAGTATCCTTTGCTATTTTATAGCCCAATAAAACTGCGTTTTGCTCATTTTCTCTTAAATATCTACCTTTTTCTAGTTCAAATGCTGGACTTACTTCTAAAAAAATACCGATTTCAACTCCGCTAACCATTGCTTTAATCTCTTTACCTTTGTAAGAAACTGTTGCAGTTGCACCTACTAGTTTTGAAACTTTCTCTACTTCTGGAAGCCTTGAAATTATATTGGCATCTTTTTCGTAAAGTTTGCCTGTTAATGCATTTATTCCTCTTGTATTCCCAACTTGTACATTACCTGGAATGATAAAAATATTTCGTGGTGAAAATCTCTGTAATTGATTATTTATTTCCTCTTTAATACCTCTTCCTAAAGCTATCATTGAAACGATTGCAACTATTCCAATAACAATTGCTAAAACTGTCAGAAATGTTCTCAATTTTCTATGGGAAATGTTCATTAAAATGTATCTTAAAGACTCTAATAACTCCATTATCTAGTCACTTTATTTTCTTTTCCTTAACTTGAAATACCATATAAGAATTGCCAAAACAACAATTGCACTTATTAGAATAATAAATTGGTTGCCATTCTTGTTATTACCGACTAAACTATTCAAATAATCTTGAGGGTAAATTTTTAGATTGAATTCTTTGTACTGTTCAATTACATTGTTGAAAACATCTTGATACTTTAATTTTACTTTAATATTTGCATTAGACGCTAAAGGTTTTGGTACAACTCTATACTGAACACTTGAAAAATCATCCTCATTTAGTGAACCTATGTACTGAGTTTGTGCAGAATCCAAAACAAGTAAATTATCATCACTTTCAAGAGTTACTTCTAAACCTCTAATCTTAGAATTTCCTGAATTTGATACAATGACAGACAAAGTATGCTCCTTACCCTGTGTTAAGGGAGTCGGCTTAGTATCTAAATTAACAGATAAATCTATTCTTCCAGCAAGTTTTAAACCAATAGATGCACTCTCGCTTTGTTTGTTTCTGTTCTTGTCTTCATAGGTAATCTTAATGGCTAAATTTCTATAACCTTCTTCAACTTGTGAAACTGCTAATACAAAAGGAACATCGACACTTTTTCCAGCTTCTATATCTCCAACATCGATTGAAGTTACACCTACTGGTGTTATATCACTTGTTGGCATTATCTCAACTTTTACTTTATAGGCTTTAGAATCACCAAAATTCGTTAATCTTAAAGAAATTGTATTTTGCATACCAACTGTCAGAGTGTTTGTTTTAGAAGAAACACTAAAACTTGTCTTTTTGTCCTTAATTTCTAATGGCAACGAAATTACATCAGTATAATTATTACCTAAAGGATCTTGATAAACCGCTATTAAAGGCATTGCAGTTGTACCTGAATTAGCCGTATCTCTTACAAATATGGAAAAGTTTAAGTCTTGTTCTCCAATCAAATCACCTACAACTATTGGATTACCTGATTGTAAGATGAAATCAGAAGAATTCAAATAAATTTTTACATTTATTGCTCTTCCTCCTCTATTAGTGAGTTTTGCCTTAATCATGTTCTCTGAATCTTTATTAACAGTTATTTTATCTGCTTCAATTGAAATCAATGGCTTGTTTAAAACTTTTATAGGCAAACTTACCGTTTTCAATTGTGCAGAACTTGTCTGCTGAGAAGCTGTTTTTGTAGAACCATAAATAGTTAATCTCATTGTATAAATCCCAGTAGATGCATTTGGCTCAACCCTAAAAGGCATTGCTAATTTGATTGCACCAGAAGGCTCTAAATCGCCAACTGGATATTTATTATCTCCTATAATCGGTCTTACTGTTGAGGTATCAACAATTACACTTGCAGTTAACGTACCTGTATTTTGTAAATCAATTACTAGTACTCCATTAGAACCTGCTAAAACTGGATCTGGAGATACTGTATAAGACACTAAACTTAAATCAGAAAAAACTGTTTGGATTAAAACCAAACATGATAACAACACAACTTGAAAGATAACTAATTCCTTTCTCATACTTTTCACCTCAAATTTCCTTTTGAAATCATTAACATGATTAAATAGATTCATCATTCTTTACCATATGGTTTTTCACTAATAAAACCATCAAAAATATATAATGTCCTTTCAGCTCTTTTGGCAACATTTGGATCATGAGTTATCATGACTATAGTCCTACCTTCATTATGAAGTTCATCAAACAAATCTAAGACTGCTTTTCCTGATTTCGAATCTAAATTTCCTGTAGGCTCATCAGCCAAAATAACAGCAGGATCATTAATTAATGCTCTTGCTATTGCACTTCTCTGCATTTGGCCGCCTGAGACTTTATTAGGAGTTTTTTCTAATATTTCAGATATTCCAAATTTCTCTGCAATTTTTCGAGCTTTTTCAATTAGCTCCTGACGAGATCTATTCACAATGAGTCCAGGCAAGATTATGTTTTCTGCTACAGTTAAAGAAGGTATTAAATAAAACATCTGAAAAACGAAACCTATTTTCAATGATCTTATCTTTGCTTTCTCGTTTTCGTTTAAATTTCTCACATCAATTTCATCCAAATAATATTCTCCAGAATCAAATTTGTCAAATAAACCCAATATATGTAATAAAGTAGATTTTCCAGAACCTGAAGGACCCATAATCGAAACATATTCACCTTTCTTAACCTGCATGTTTATGCCTTTCAAAACATGATATGATAAACCATCATTTTTGTAAGATTTATGCAAATCTTTTACTTCAATAATCACTTGAGACTTTTTTGACATTTTTTAATCACTTAAATGAATTAATTATTAGAAAGTAGAAATTTGAATTTTAATATACATACATGTTAAATATTTATTAATAATAACGAGAAGTCGATATTTAATTATTAAGATATTAAATAGATTTATTTATAAACCTTGATCTTTTAATAGAATACCTTTTTTATTTTAATAAATATCTCATAAAAAACGGGCCCGGTGGGATTCGAACCCACGACCTTTTCTTTAGGAGAGAACCGCTCTGTCCAGACTGAGCTACGGGCCCTCTTAAAAAGAAATCTAAATATTTCAAAAACATAAGTTACTTTATTTACATAGATTTTTTAGATATATTGAATATTTTAGTATAAGAAAGGGAATACCAATGCCAATAATAGCAAAAGCTCCTGGAAGAATTGCCCTAGCAGGATATTTTTCTATTCTGCAAAAAGCTCTTGGAATAGGAAGAATAAACCTTTATTCTTTACCAGTAGATCTATTTGTTGAAATTGGAATTAGCGCGAGAAACGACAGAGACATTAATGTTGCACTAGTTGACTACGGAAAAAGCAATATAGGAACATGGGATAGGTATATTAATTTCTCAAATCCACCTAGTTTTGCTGATGAAGAATTATATTCTCCCGTTTTTTGTGGTGTGGAAACTGTATTTAATTATCTTGAATCTAAAGAAATCAAATTTTCTGGCATTAACATAAGTGTGAAAAGACAAGGAATTATTGGTGAGCCTTTTGGTACACAATGCTTAGCAGCTGATCATGCAGTCATGGCAGCAACAATTTATTCTTTGATAGTTCATTACAATATTCAAAAAGATAACATCGTAGAAGAGCTACTTAAAGAAGCAGATAAGTTCTTTAGTAATGATAAATTAGTTGACATGGATAATAAAATCTATGTTCAAAGCAAAGTAAGAAAAAAGAAAAATACAAATTCATTAATAAAAAATTCTGTATTTTTTAGTACAGGTTTAGGTTCTTATAGAAATGTATTAATAGAAAATTTATTGGAGGCATTTAAAATTCAAAAAAAAGTCATAGACATTTTAGAAAAAGGTATAATTTTAGACAAAAAATTTAAAGGTGTAATAAAATCAATGTCTGAATCAGAGTTCAAAAAATTCATGCAAGAATATGAAAAACTGTTAGAAGAATTGAGAAATTCATTAAATATTAATTTAGGCTATAAACTGGACAGAGAACTAAACTCTCTAAGAAAATTTGCTTATGTTATTCCTTTGGAATTGAATTATTCTGCACATTATATGGCAATACCTAAGAAAAACAGTGATTTGAATTTAATTAAAAAAATGATTGAAAAGAATAACTGGGAAATTAAAGAATTAAAAGAAGGAAATCCAGGAATAGAAATCATTGTTTTAAAGAATGATTAATATGAAATATGCCGATACAGGAATAAATTTGAAAAATCTAAATGACCTAAAAAAATCTATACTTAGTAATTATGATGTGCTGTTGAAAGGCCATTATTCGCCAATAATTCCTTATAAAAAAAATACTTATTTCTCAATTCATGTAGATGGAGTAGGAACAAAAACTATAATAGCAGAAAAATTAAATCAATGGGATACTATAGGTTTTGATGCTGTGGCAATGAATGTAAATGACATGTGCTGTATTAATTGTAAACCTATTATTGCTGTAGATTATATAGCATGCAGAGAACAAAATAACGAAATAATTGAGAAAATAATAAAGAGCATAACTACAGCATGTAAAAAAGCTAATATCAAATTAGTTGGAGGAGAAACCGCAATTTTACCTGATTTATTAAATGGTTACGATATTTCAGTAACTACATTTGGTATAGGTAAAATTAACAACGTTATAACTGGGAAAAACTTAAAAGGAAATGAAATTATAATTGGACTTAAATCTTCAGGATTGCATTCCAATGGATATTCTTTGGCAAGAAAAGTCCTTGATATAGAAAAATATGGCAAAGAATTACTTAAACCAACCATAATTTATTCTAATTATGTTTTAGAATTATGTAAAACTGTAAATGTAAAAGGGATTGCACATATTACTGGAGGTGCATTTTCCAAGATCAAGAGATTAAATAACACTATAGATTTCTATCTTGAAAACATGCCTGAACCTTTTGGAATATTTAAGCCACTTGTTGAAATAATTAACGATGAAAAAGAACTTTATTCTGTATTCAATATGGGAATTGGTATGATTGTAGTTGTTGAAAATGAAAATGAGGTTAAAAAAGCGATTAATCTTGCTAAAAAACATGAATTAATAGCTATGCAAATAGGATATACAAGACCTGGAACAGGAATTATTAATATAAAAACCTTTAACGGTAATAAAATAGAACTTTAATTCTTATACGTACCTTCCTGTTATTAATCCACTGTCTCTTCTTAAAACTAGATATTCGTCCTTGCTTACAAAATGAATATAATATCGGTAGCTAGACGCTATCAACCCTCCACAATTAGAACCATTAACTGTCCCTGTTATTGTTATTATTACTCCTACTGGAATTGCTGCTGCACCGTTTACTATTGGTAAATTATTTCCTGCTGAATCAGTTATGCTAGAAATTGATGACCATCTGCAAATATCTGAATCACCTTTCTTGAAGTGCATATTATATTGTGATGTGGTATTGTCTGTCGAATTCAACCAAATTATTATATTAGTTCCTGCTACGTTCGATAATGCTATTGATACATTCGCTGAATCTGCTGCTCCGCCTGTAAACGACCATGAAATGGGTCTTAAAACTACAAACCCTGTTGCCGTTGGTGTCTGTGATGGGTTTAATATACCCAAAGAGAATAACATTATTCCTAACACTAAAACGATTAAGATAGCCCAACCATAACTCACCATATATTCAAAAGCTCCTTGTGCCTTAAAATTCCCAGAATTCTTAGTCAACCAGACCACCAAAATTTTTTCTATCTGTGCCTAATAATTACTAAGATTTCCTTTGCATTGCATTTTCCCTATTCATTTAAAAAAGCGTAAAACAAATTTATAAATTCTTCTATTTTAAGAATTAAAATTGCACTAAATTTCGTTATTATTTTTTTCAAATGCCTTGTTGGTGTAGTGGTCTAGCATTTCGGCCTGTCGAGCCGGCGACCCGGGTTCGAATCCCGGACAAGGCGTATATTATTTTCCAACAACAATTTGTTGAAGTAATAATTTTAATCTACTTATTCTATCTACTCTGCGTATAACTACAAATAAATTATATATAGTCTTTTATTGACGTATTTATTTAACGACTCAATCTCTGTTTGCCTATTCCAGTCATGGTTACTGCCATAAAATATAATACCTTGTTTATCTAAACAAATAGCATCGTTTCTGTCACCTAACAAATCGACATCAAAATAACGAATATTATTTAAATACCTTAATTCGTAGAGTACTCTTAACACTGTTAATACTCTATTTTTTTCGCCACTTATTACTGAAAACTCTAGATCAAACTTGGTTAATGGCTCCATAAAAGCGAATATATCATCCTCTTGCGCAAGAGCATCTATATGCGCCAATCCAATTTTTCTAATTTCTCCAACTCTGTCTTTTGCAATAATGCATAATAATAAACACGGACCTGCGTCAAAAGTATATAAAGAATCATAATCTTCATTCGAAATATCCAAAATAACCGCTTGACCCTGTAAAACAATGTAAGGCTTCTTATTAAATGCAAAGTGAATAGACTGTAGATATGCTATACCAGGGCTTTCATTACTAAGCCTAATTATTTCATTCTCTAGTTCTTTTTCGACCATTATCTCTCTTTTAGCCAGTTGTAAATCATAAGTACTTATACCAAACCACATAAAAATATGTTTATTCAGTATACCTAAAGCAACCAAATCTTCAATTATAACAAGTGCACCACTATATGCGTACTTAGAGTCATAACGGACTATCTCTTTAACAATTCCTCTTTCATTGTCCAAAATTAAACCCATCGCTAAATTTGACTTTTCATTCTTTCCAAATATTCTTAGTTTATTGTAATTTTTGTCATAGCGTAATAAATAATTGTTACCAACTTCTATTAATGCTCCAGAGAATAATAAATCATATGTCAACAATCTGCCATCCGCTAACTTTTTTCCAAAATTAAATATTCTCTCAATCGCTAAATTGCACCTTATCAAAGAAGTATTGCTTCTCTTATCAGGATCCAATAATGGATGAACTAAAAATAGTCTTGCGTTTTTGTTTTGCCTATTTTCATGATTGATTTGTTGAGATTGAGAGCCACAAAGAAACTTGACTTTACACACCAATAATATACATGCCTTCTTCTTTTTTAAATTTTTAGATAATTTTTTCACATAATTGATTGCAACAAAAAGGTTTGTTTAGCTTTTTATTTTAACATATTAACTTGAAGCTACATCAACCAGTGTATGATATCTTGCCATTACTTCTACTGCATAATTTTGTGCTTTTGCTATTTTTCTCTTTGCTGGACTTCCATTATATGCAGCTAATCCATCTCTTAAACCATATCTGTGAATAAACTCATCCAAAATAGCAGTACCAAAAGAAACGTTTTCTGGAATTTTGAGTAATTCTTCTCTTGTTTTTATACCTGCTTCAGTCAAATTTCTTAAATGTACTAATCTGTTTATCTGCATCAGTCCATAATTAGGACCATTTTTAACTCTTGGAGAAAAACCTGATTCTTGCCATATTACTGCTAATACAAGAAATGGGTCTAATCCTTTATGGCGAGAATATAATATAACCTGGTTGAGAATTTGTTCTGCTTCATCTTTATTAATGGTTATTTTAGCTCTTTCTTTATTAAATTTAAGAATTGCATTAATTACTTTTTCTCTATTCTGCTCAATGAGGTTAAATGCATTATGTAAGTCTGTTCTTAATCTAAATTGAGATGTTTTTCTTGGTACTTTCCTAAATGAATTTGTTGCTTTAGGAACTAATCGTAATGTTGCGTTTAAAGGAGGATTTGGTGCAAATTCTATTTGATTTGTAGTTATATTAATGGTACCATGTTGTTTTTTATCATACCTGAAAGAAACACCAAATTCCACTTGTTTGTATTGCCTCTTATCAATCGGATCTATAAAAACATTGCTTGAAAGTGAATAAAAAACAATGTTATTTTCTCCCGTCTTTGAATTAATCAGTTTTAAAATTTGAATGTCATGATAATCTTTTTTGAACTCATGAAAAGAATCAATTATAGAAGAATGAGAAGTTAATGCAGGCTGGATTTCTGGCATAATAATAAGAACGCTCATTTTACCTAAATAATTTTGTTTTTAAGCACCAAAAATGCGAACAAGTTGCGCATATCTGTCCATAACTTCACTTGAATATTTTTGAGGAACTCTCTTAAATCTATTTCTAGGTCCGCCATTATAAGCAGCTAATCCATTAACTAAGCCATAGTTTTCCAAATAATTTTGTAATAGTTTTGTCCCTTGTTCAATATTATAATCCTTTTCAAATAATCTATAAGGCTCCGAGCAATTTCCCACATTTACTTGCATTAGTCCTCGACATTCTGCTCTACCAAAACCGCTTTTAACAGTAAAGGAAAAACCTGATTCTTGCCAAATTACGGCAAAAACTAATAAAGGATTTATTTTTCTTTCTGTAGACCATTTTAAGACACTCTCAAATATTTCTTCAGCGTCTTTTTTATTTATCTTAACGAAACCCCTACTTGTATTTGCACTAAGCATCCAATCAATAAATTCCTCTTTTCTTTTTCTTAATCTCGAAATTAAAGAATCTATTTCTGTAGAGTCCATGTCATACGATCTTTTTTCAACAGGTTTTTTTAATCTCGGAATCTTGTCCAAAGTTATTAAAGATGAATTTCTTGTAGAAGAATATTCAATTTTATTATCTTGAATAGTACCATACTGCTTATGTGTATAATTAAAAACTTTTTTAACCTCAGATAAAGAATACTTGTTTTCAGTTATTGGATCTATAAATAATTTACTTTTGTTAGAATAAAGAAATATTTTTTGATTATTAGAATTAGAGTCAATTAATTTTACTACCTGCAAGTCAGGATAAATTTTTTTCAAATTATTAAGTCTTGAGATAATTTCTTCATCACTTAATGAAGGTTTTGTAAATTCTATTTGCACATATACTTTTCAACATTTATCTATTTAATATTTGCATAAGTTTAGTATACAACTCCAAAACCTTTAGAGCATATTTTCTTGCACTATTTCCTCTATTATACAACATCAGTGCCTGTTGCCTTGATGTAGTTTTGTTAAATGCACCTCTTAACATCGCAACTCCAAAAGAGATATTTTTTTCTACATCAAGGAGTTCTTCTATTGACTCGATTCCTGCAGATTTAAGAGAATCTTTATGAGCCGAATAATTAATTTGCATCAACCATATAAAATTTCCATTTTTTGCATTAGGATTAAAATGTGATTCTTTCCAAATCACTGCCAAAACAAGAATCGGATCGACACTAAATTTTCTTGAATAATTTATAATATTATCTAAGATTTTTTCAGCAGTCGCCCTATCTATCGAATGTCCACTTTCTTTTATCATCAAATCGATTAATTTTTGTCGCCTAGCCTTTATTTTTTCATAATTGTCTTCTATTTTGCGAGGCACTTGTTTAAGTAATTTGCTCGTTATACTTTCATCCTTTATTGATGTAGGTAATAACTGTTGTTCACTCATTTTTTCATCCACACTAACGAATTTGCTAAATTATAAACTATTATCTATTTTAAATTTTTCATTTTCAATTGAAATAAGGTGATAAATATGGCCAAATACAGAGTAGAACATGACAGAGAAAATTGCATCGGTTGTGCTGCATGTGCATCAGTTTGTCCTAAACATTGGTCAATGAATGCTGATGGAAAATCAGACTTGCATGATGGGCAAAAAAGAGATTCTGATGGCTGGATAGTAAAAGAGTTTGAAGAATCTGAATACAATGAATTGAAGCAGTCAGCTGATGTTTGCCCTGTTAACGTTATTCATATAGTTGATTTAACTAATAACAAGAAAATAATTTGATTCCAAGTTGATAAGCTTGGAAATAGAAGTGAAATTAATTGGATATACCAATAATCCTTCAAATGTTTCAGTAGCTTCAGCTAGAACTTGCTATTCACCTCGAATAGTTACTCCTGAAGAACTTAAAGAAGAAACAACTTTAAGAATAGGAAAAAGCATTTATGATTCTGGGCATCATACGCCTTTTCAACACACTTATTTCACTTTTGCTATATCGAATGTCAGTAGACAATTTGTTTGGAATTTCCTTCACAATCATCCATTCTATAACTCGGAGCAAACTTCTCAAAGATATAATTTGTTAGGCAAAGAAAGTTTCTATGTCCCTCAAGAATTTGATGAAAAACAAAAAGAGATTTACAGGAAAGCGATTCAAATCGCATGGAATAACTACATAAAAATTACCGAAATTCTAAAGAACGAAAAAGAACAAATAGCTTTTGCATTAGGCAGAATTAAGCAATGGAAAGAAAAAACCATATTATCTGATTTAGAAAAAAAAGCCTTTGAAAATGCCAGATATGTTTTACCAATAAGTGCACATACTAATCTTTATCACACGATTTCAGGATTAGTTTTGATGCGATATAAGAGAATGATTAACTTAGGAAATGCAAATTATGAGGCTAAAATAGTTGTAAATAAGATGCTAGAAGAAATAAAAAAAATTGACAAAAATTTTGAACAAGTATGTAATGAATTCTCATATGAAAGAGATTCATTGCCAGAATATGCCATTACCAAAGATTCTTATGAATTAGATTATGATTTTTCTGCAAAAAAGTTTGACGAGCAATTAAAGCCATACAAAATTTCTAAACTAATTAATACCGGACATATAAAAGAAGCTCTAGAAATGCTTGTTGATATTTTAGTTGAACAATTTAACTTAAAATTAAATTCAGTAGATGAAGCTTTGGAACTCTTGATAAATCCAAAAAATAATCCATATCTGTTATCTACTCTGAATATAAGCATGCACAGTAATCTAATGCAGGTACTAAATCACGTAAACATAACATTTAAAAAGAAAATTAGCCATTCTTGTGACTCACAAAACCAAAGGCATAGGCTTAGTTTTGGAACAAAGCCTATGTTAGAATTAATGCATTCAAAAAAACCAGATTTTATTATTCCTAAGTTTATTGAAGAAAGCAATTCTAAAGAAATCTTTATTGAAACAATGGAAATGCTTTGGGAAGCTAAAAATGAACTAGAGAATTACGGAGTTAAAAAGGAGTTAAGTATATATCTCTTACCTAATGCACTACCTATTAGATTCACCGAAACTACTTCGTTGTTAAATTTAATTCATAAATACAAGTTGAGAACTTGTTTCAACGCACAATATGAAATTTATGAAATGTGTATGGAAGAAATAGAACAACTAGGAAAAATTAATGAAAAATTTGCTAATTATTTAGGCCCTCCGTGTGTCATAAGAAAAGGTTTAGTATATGAAGACCCTCTCATAGGACCGTGTACAGAAGGAAATAGATGGTGCGGAATTAAAGTTTGGCTAAATTGGCCTAAAGTTAAGAGACCATTTTAGGTGTTTTTTAATCTTTCTCAATTAATGAAGATAACAAACTATATATCATTGTAGATGTTATTATATTAGAATAAAACAAACCTAAAATTAATTCTTTTTCTTTGTCAGGGTTGAAATCTTCTGCCTTAGGATCTTTTACCATTGAGATTATTGCTGGAAAATAAGATATTCTTTTATCCTTTTCCTCAATAATTGCTCCATTAATGAATCTTTGTCTGTGAGCTTCAATGTATCTCCTCAACAAATTATTGTATTCTAAGGACTCTTTTTCTATAAGCTGTTTAGTATCTTCAAATTCCAAATAAATTTCGCTGGAAAATGCAAACAAAGCTAGAGACAAAACAACATTATCAATGTATTTTGTCTTTTCATAAGAAGTATGTTCTTTTTCCCTAAAAGGGAGGAAGATATATTGCTTTTGCTTATTCAAGTTACCTGAATACATACTATCGCCAATAACTATACTTGCTAAAGGGTCTGGTTTTTCGAAAGACCCTGAATAGCTTCCTATAGTGTTTAAATTAGCGAAACATATTAGCTCATCAGGACTTATTTCTTGTGCCTTGTTTTTCTTTTTTGTACCTCTTTTAGGTTCCTTAATCATACTACTTGATCTTAGATTAGCTAATTTGTCTAAAGGCACGCCATTATCATAGGCAAAAAAAGGCTGAGCCAAAGGTAAATGAACTGGTTTTAACATTTCAAAGAGGAGAGAATTCATATTAGTTGTAAAAGCATCAACCATACCCAAAACAGAATTGACAATTTTGATTTTGTAATCACAATTCTTTGAAGTTCTTGCATAAGAACATAACGAGGCCTTGATTGACACAAGCATTGCTGCATTATACGGATTATATAGAATTGCATCTACACTCATTTTCATAGGAATCTGAGACTTATAAAAACCATGTGTAGTAGTTATTAGTAATTCTAATAGGAGCATTTCCTTTATTATTTGAAATCTTTTATCAGAAATAGATAAAGCAGTTTGTAGAATTTTTGATTTTAATAAATTAAGATTTTGATAATATTGCTCTTCCTCTTGCATTGATTTTTTAAGAATATTTACAAATAAATCAAATTTAGCTTGCTCTTCTTTTGTCATGCTTAGTGCAGTTTTTAGTTCATTTAATGCAGTACTATATATAACATCAACTCTATTTGATTTGCATTTAGAATTTACAAATTTCTTAATATTTTCTATTGATAGTAGAAATCTATTTGCAATATCCAAGTAATGCGAAGGGGTGTAAAAAAAAGTGTGCTTAAGATAATATGATATGCACCTTACTGTGATCAACTCCATTTCAAAAGTCCTTTTATCAAAGTGTTCGATTTCATTTAAAATTTTTGCATACTGCTCAAAAATTTTATTATATATTAAATGAAACTTGTTTTCCATATCACATTTTGATAAATAAATCTTTTTTTGCAAAGGAACAGAATTATTGAAATTACTAATAATGTTATAATCCGCCTCAGAATCTAGTCTATTCAACTTGTTTTCAAACTCACAAATTAATTTGATATACTGATAATAAAGTGATGAAAAACTTCTTACATCAGAATTACTTTCATTATTTTTCTCAAATTTTAAACCGATTTCTGCTAAAATCTCATCTATACAACTAATTGCAGCTTGTTTTTTTTGCTCATCAACATTATTTATTTTTTCAAGCCTTTTCTTTTGAGCAAATAAAATATACCCTATTGAGAATAACATCTCATAAGGATTGTCTATTAAAATATCCCTATAAGATAATAGATATTCGCTAAATGCAAATAAAGTATACTTTAAATATTCTACCATCTGAATTTCAGAACCAGAAAAATTACTTCTATTGCTTTTTGTTTCCACATCCTTGAGATATGACCTGAAATGCAAACTTAATTCTGAGAAAAAATTAGCATACTCAGAATTGAGTTTTTCGTTTCTTATTTGGTTGTTATCTAGTTCTTGGTTATATATATTCATTAAACTCATAATTTGCTTGCCTTCATCTGTTTGCTTAAATTCTTCAATAGCATCCCTATAAGAACAAGAAATACTTTGATTTTTATCAACCATTAATATCTTTTCTGTTTTTCTAGAGAATAAACTCAATAGTCTTTGAACCTCTTTCCTATTATAAGATTGATAATTAGATTTTAACACTGGTATAGACAAGTAATTATATAAAATAAAATGAGAAAGGCCAAACCTCTTAAAATAAAGGTTAGCTATAGATTCAGGCGATTTAGTGGAATAGTATAGAATTTCAGTTTTATAAGTATCATCAAATACCCGTCTTGTGAATCTAAAAGCGTCATCTACAAGATAAAAATTTTGAGCATAAAGCCTTTCTGAAAGATCTTTAGTTTCTTTTGGTAATTCTTCAAACTTTTTTAGTATTATAGAAATGTCAATATTTCCAAAGTTAGGATGAGCTATTGTTGGCAATATAATTTTTATCTTTGATTTACTCATGGGCTTAAAACTAGGATTACTAGAAATTTGATCAGCAAGCTGAAAAGCTAACGATGCTCTTGTTGCCCTAATAAAAGAAAAGGCATAATTCAAATACTGAGGAATTTCATGGCTTATTATAGACTCTGGTAAAGGTTGAGACTTAACAATAATTGCATTTGTATTATTGAGATGATTAAGATGAATATTAGCCCTAAACGAGTTCAATCTACACACCTTTATACTTTCTAATACAATAAAGAAGTATATAAAGTTATCGTAATTTTCTTAATGTTCTCTCTTTACTAGATACTTAGCAAGAGTAAGTAATCTTTCTTTATAAACGTTATTTGGGAATCTTTCTTCTGCAATGTTAATAGCCTTGCTAATAAGCTCATCAGCTCTATTTTTAGCATACATATGACTGTTAGATTTTTTAATTAATTCAATAGCCCTTGAAATTTTCTTAACATCTTTAGTTTTTTGAGAAAGTATATCTTTCAATTCCAAAGAATCTTTTTTATTTAAATTCTGCAACGCATGAATTGTCATCAAAGTTCTTTTGCCTTCACTTATATCTCCACCTATCTCTTTTTTGTATTTTTCAACTTCGCCAAATAGGTTTAGATAATCATCTTGAATTTGAAAAGCTATCCCTATTAGTTTACCGAATTCTGCTAAGTCATTAATAGATTCATTAGTTGCTTTAGCAATTATTCCTGAAACTGCCAAAGAACCTGAAATCAAACTACCTGTTTTACCATAAACCATTTTATAATAATCATCTTCTTTAATCTCCCACTTATTATTGGTAATCCAGTCTAATTCCACTCCTTGTCCTTCAAGAACTTCTTTAAAAGTTTTTAAAAGAAATCTCTGAACTTCCCTGTTAATTTCAAATCCATATTGCAAATCTGTTAATAAATCCCATACCAAAATAAATAAGCCATCTCCTGCATTTATTGCTATTGGAATACCATAAGTCTTATGAATGCATGGTTTACCTCTTCTCAATTCCGAATTATCCTCTATGTCATCATGGATCAAAGTAAAGTTATGAAATAATTCAATTGCCAAGGCAGGTTTTAAAACTTCGTCTTTGCGTAAGCCAAACATCTCTGCCGAAATCATTGTTAAAGCAGGCCTAAATCTCTTCCCTCCAAGTGCTAAAAAATCTTTTATCGGCTGATAAACTGAATTGGGATATTCCTTATTTCTCATGAAATTTGCAATTTGCATGTCAATATAGTTGGCATACTCATGTAAGAAATCTATGTTAGATTCTATGTTAGATTCTATGTTAGAACTCATGATATTGAATAATTCACAAACTATTATTAATACTACTTCTTCAAAAACTTAGTAATAGATCCAATATTGTACAGTCGTTCCAAAGTTGAGCAATACATCCATCTGGATAATAGTAACTTGGATCATAAATTTCTGCTATATGACTAAAACTTAGGTTGTTATTGTCATTTAAAAGTTCGTCTAATTTAACGATTGGCTTTTTGTTTATTTTTTGACATGCTTGGAAATAAGAATATAATAACCAAGGCCATATAGCACCATTATGATAACATAAATCTTTTTGCTTTACTGTACCTTTAAGTGAATTAATATAATTATTACTTGTTTTAGACAAGGTTCTTAACCCTACAGGAGTTAATAAATTTTTTTCTACAACATCTATGATACTCAACATCTTGTCCTTTGAAAATATTCTAAAGTCAATAAAGGGCAAAGAAATTGCAATTATCTGATTAGGCCTTATAGAATTATCCTTTCTACCATCCAATAATATGTAATCATCTAAGTAGCAGCCGTTCCAAAATACTCTTATACTTCTTTTCATTTGATGAATGATATCAAGATATTTTGAAGTATCTTTGTCTAAGATTTTTCCTAATTCACACACAATTTGAAGTGAATTTAAAAATAAAGCATTAATTTCTATGCATTTACCTTCTCTTGGAGTTATTGGACTTCCATCTATCATTGCGTCCATCCAAGTAGTTTGAGCTTTTGATATTATTAAGAAATCACGGCTATCCAATTTAATAATATCATTTCCATTAATATAACCATCTATTATAGACCTAATTTTTTCATATCTTGATTCTATAAATTTTTTGTCTTTAAACTCTTTATAATATTCATAAAATGCATTAATTAGCCATAGAGAAGCATCAGATGAATTGTATGCAGAAGTTTCAGATATGTAATTAGGAATTAGCCCGTTTCTAATTCTGCTTAAATAAGAGTCAAAGATAGAACAAACTACTTCTTTTGTAATTAAATTATTCTTCAACAAAATTCGTGCAAATGAAGGTAAAGAAATAAATGTATCTCTACCCCAGGAATCAAACCAATGAAAACCAGCTAGTAGTCTAAATTCTTTTAGATTTTGATCATAATATAGATAATCAAGTAAGCTATAAATCCTATTAACGATAGATTTAGAGTAATTTAAGTTTTTGTTTTTAGTTTTTAAACTCTTAAAAGGCAAAACTTGTTTAGTGCTTAAAATACTAGAAGAAAACATAATTTCTAAATTTTTAGAAAATTGCAATTCTAATAATTGATTGAAAAAATCAAACGGTTCATAGCCTCTCAAAAATTCATGCTCCAAGTAAATTCTCTCAACCAAATTTTTAGGCTGAATGTAGATAATATCTTCGGACTCAACTTCTAATAAAAATTCGCTTTTAGGATTTTCAAACATCAAATTTAGTTTATATTCATTTTTCATTCCTTTCTTTGATTGCAAAATTGTGAATTTAGGATAAAAATTTGTATTATCTCTACTAACCTCGTGAATGTTTCTATTATTAAAATACAAAAGAAGTGGTATTTTTTGATTTGTCCTATTAAAAATTTTTATAGATAATTTTCTTTTGAATCTTGGCATTTCTATTTTTATTGCTCCAATTGAAGTATCTAATGAAAGTTCTGACCCTTTATAATAATGTCTTAACTCATTTTTCAATACTCGAAAATCTGTGTTTAGAAATTTTAACGCTTGAAATATGACTCTTCTTATATTATTATTTCTATAAACATACAAACCATGATATTTCCTTGATAAACTTAAATTACTGTTTAAAGAACAATAATCACCAAACAAATTAGATAAAATAAACTCCATAATA
>JAVZJF010000003.1:0-20054 GCA_038870935.1 Candidatus Anstonellales archaeon
AGAAAAAGAAACAAGAAAAAAGAGATAGAGAGTAAAAATAAACTGGAGAAAAGGAAAAGATAGACTGGAAAGGAAAAAATAGAAGGGAGAGAAGGAAAAAATAGAGTGGAGAGAAGGAAAAAAGTTACTTTTCTCATATAAAAAATCCATTTCAAATTTTTTTATCTTGAGAAATTAAAAAATTATAAAAAATTATAAAATTACAGTAACTTAAAAACTAAAAAACATAATTCTTGATTAAGGGGGAAAAGGCTAACCCCCTCGCGAAGCGTTTGCTTTAATCTTGTTTAATTTTATTGTTTACTTATTATTTACTTATTGTTTGCGTGTATTAAATTAGAAATTGTTTTGATGAAATATTTTATAGTTATAGATAATTATAGATAGTTATAGATAGTTATAGATAGTGTGTTAATGGTTGTGGTGGTTGTGGTGGATTATCCCCGCCCTTTTATCTTCCCCGCCCCTTTATACCCGCCTCTTATTTGTAATCATTTTGTATTAGATTGTATTAGAATAATTAGGGCTTTTAATAAAAATTACTGTAAACATTTAAAAATACCTCTAAAACCCCTTTAAATGGTAAAAGATGATATTTTATACTTAATTAAATAAACCCCCCTCTTGTAGATGATTGTAGAGGATTGTAGAGGATTGTAGAGGAGATATTAAATAGAATTAAATAAGATTAATACAATAACCAAAGCCAATATCTTAAACCAATAACGAAAGAATAAAAAGAATAAAACAGAATCAAGGAATGAATTGAAAAGAATAATTAACCCACCAGCACCCCATAGGGATTAAGGGAAAAGGAAATGGGGTGGAGCACCTCTCTTCATCCAAAATCTCATCCAAAATATAAGCAAGATAAGCAACATAAGTAAGGTGAGCAAGATAAGCAAGATAAGTAAGATAAGTAATATAAGTAATATAAGCAACATAAACATAGCCCTTTATCTAAAATCTTATTTCGCATAATTTATTAAAGTTTATTAAAACTTATTAACAACCCTCTACACCCCCATACCCCCACCTTTATTAAAGGTCTTATCTTCTCTACAAAATTTTCAAATTTAAAATTAAGGGTAGATTAAAATTAAATTAAGATTAAATTAAGATTAAATTAAGATTAAATTAAAACAATGAATTTCGAAGAAGAAATATTAGAAAATCTTAAAAAAGAAATAAAAGAATTAGACCCAGCCATTAAAGAAATTTTTCTTAAAGGAATGAGAGAAGGAGAAAAAAAAGATAATGGACTGGGAATAGATAAAATTCAATTAGACGCCGCCAAAGCGGCTAATGTTGCTTTACAAGAATATATTGCCCATATTATTGGTAGACCTGTTTCCAGAACAGAACTTTCAGGCAAAGAAGGAAAACCATTAGATGTGAATATTGTGTTTAAATTAACACACCCAGAGGAATTAGAAGATAAAAAAATGATAGAAGCAGAAGAAACAGAAGGAGCAGAAGAAACAGAAGAAAATACAACGATAGAAACAGAAGAAATAAAATAATATGAATGTTCTCAACAAGACAGTTGAGATACATAAGTGGCAATTACAACATCTTCAATCTACCAAAAGATTTCATATTTTAGTTTGGCATCGTAAAGCCAGAAAAAGTTTTACAGGACTTTTAAAACTTTATAAAGAAGCTGTTAGTAAACCAGGAGTGTATTGGTTTGTTTCGCCAACTTTTAGAGCTGCTAAACATACCATTTGGGAAGATGCCAGAATGTTAGATACTGTTTTTGATAAAGAAATTATCAAAAAACGTAATCAAACAGATTTATCATTACAGTTAATTAATGATTCCTGGATTTATTTATATGGAGCAGATGAACCTAATTATCTTCGTGGACCTAACCCCAATGGTGTGGTGATAGATGAATATGCTGAACAAAAAGAAGAGGTTTGGACACAAGTTATTGCTCCCATTATTTATATGAATAAAGGGTGGGCAATGTTTGCTTTCACCCCCAAAGGGAAAAACCATGCTTGGAAACTTTGGAAACAGAATGAAGAAAATCCAGACTGGGAGTTAAGTTTTCTGCCTGTGTCTAAATCGGGATTGTTATCCTCTAAAGAAATAGAAATAATAAAAAGTTCTCTTCCTGCTTCCGCCTTTGAACAAGAATTTGAATGTGAATTTTTAGAAGGAGAGGGTACTGTTTTTCGTCGTATTTATGAGGCTATAAAAGATTTACAACCTAACTTTTCCGCACCCCATATCTTTGGATTAGATTTAGGAAAAAAAATTGATTTTACTGTTTTAATAGGTATTGACCGCACAACTAATCATGTAGATTTTATAGATAGATTCAATCTTATTGATTGGGATTTGTCTCGAGATCGTATTGTAGCAGATTTACGCAAATTTCCACCATCACCAGTAGTAGTTGAGGCTAACTCTATTGGAGATCCCTATATTGAAAACTTACGTAAGTTTGGTGTATCTATTATTCCTTTTATTACTTCTGCCACAACTAAAAAAGATATTATTAATAAACTTTCAATCTTTATTGAAAATAAATATATTTCTTATCCTAACAATCCGACTATTCTTAATGAATTATCGGCTTTTGGATATGAGATAACTAAAAATGGTAATATAAAATATGGTGCTCCTGAAGGCGTTCATGATGATGTTGTAATGGCAATGGCATTAGCAGTATCTCAAATCTCTGATAAACCTTTGCCTAAATCTTATACCCCAACTTATCAATTTAACTGGACGCCACAAGAAAAACCTTTTACTTTAGACCCTTATGATGAATAAAAAAGAAAAAGATAAAAAACTGCTTGAAGCAGTTGAAAGCCAAGATGTTCTTTCGCAATGTAAGGTTGAATTTAATTTGGCAAGAGAAGCAATGTTGCCTAAATGGACAACTTGGCAAACTAATTTAAAACTTTACAACAATCAAAAAAGAGATAAAGAAGCGATTGGAAATAATTTACTTTACACCTTGTTTAATACCTTATTGGCGTTTTTGTATTTTGACAAATTAACTGTTTCTTTTTCTCCTCGAGAAAGCGGAGATATAGAAAGATGTGAATTGATAACCCATTTAGCAAAATATGATTTTCAAGAAATGGATATGCCTAAAAAGAAATATGATTTACTTTGGGATAGTTTATTTTTTGGAAATGGTTTTGCTATGGTTGGGGGATTAAAAGATCAAACGCCTCAAATAGAAGTAATAGATCCATTTACTATTTACGTTGATCCTTTTTGTACTTCAATTAAAAATGCTCGTTTTGTTATTTTAGAAAAAGTGATGACAAAATGGGAGATGGAGGAAAAAGGATTTAAGAATATTGATAGTTTGGGAAGTTCAAGTATTGATATAAATACTCAATACAAACAAGCAGATGTGGCAAGAAAAGAAGCAAAAAATGAGGTGTCTCCAAATGAACCTTCTGGATATCAAAATAAACAATATGTAGTTTTAGAATGGTTTACTATTAGAGACGGTAAAAAAGTTCATTTCTATACTGATTTTAATAATTCTGTTTTATTAACAGATATAAAACCATTAATATTTAAAGATAATGAATGTCCTATTATTGTTCAACAATTTTCTCCTATTCCTCATGAATTTTGGTCTTTATCTGTTCCTGATCTAATAGAGGATAAACAAAGAGCAAGTGCTATTTTAATAAATCTTGGTTTGGCAATGGAAAAATCTAAACTTTATCCTCGTTATCTTTTTGATAAGAATGCTATTTTAAATATTCAAGACCTTAAAAATCCTGCCTTTAATAAATATATTCCAGTGGAAGCAGGTGGTAGATCAATAAGAGATATTATTGCTCCTTTAGAACAATCATCTATTACTAATTCTACCAATCTTATTTACGAAATGATTAGAGATTTTGCCGAAAGAACATTGGGAACGCCGCAACTGAAACAAGGAATAATGTCAACTGGAAGAAAAACAGCTACTGAATTACAATTAACTGCTATCAATGCTGATACTCGTAATTCATTAGCGGCTAAACTGTTTACATTAAGTGAAATTGATTTATGGACAAAATGGTTGAACAGATATAAACAATTCAAGGCGTTAGCTAAAGGTAAAATAGTTCGTATTCAAGGAGCATTAGGCGTAAGATTTGAAACATTAGAAACTGATACTTTTAATTTCAAAACTGACCCAGATATTATCGTTGAATCTGTTAACGTTTCTTTACAGAAAAAAATGATGGATAGACAGTCATTAATAGAATTATCACAAATTATTATGGACGCAACTACTCCTGAATCTGCTAAGAGATATTATAAAAAGAAACTTTTACAGTTATCAGATTTTAATAAAGATGAAATAGATCAAGTTCTTCCTCCCACTTTTGATGAAATGAGAGCCCAAGAAGAAAATAAACTTTTGGAACAAGGCAAACTTCCAGAAATAGAACCTTATGATGACCATTATGTTCACTTTATAACTCATAGTTTTGTTCCGATAAATAATATAACAAGGGCTGTTCTTATCGCTCATAATCAAGCTCATAAAGATGCATTTTTGAAACAAAGAGAAAAAGAAAAACAAATGGAATATCAACAAATGAAAAAACAAGAACGACCTCAATCACCAATAGCAGGACAAAATCAAATATTAGAAAGGGCAATGTTAACAGGAAATCCTCCGCCTAAAATAAATATACCAACAGGAACATTTATTCCTCCAGAGCAATTACAACAAAATACTCAAAATCTTCCTAATCAAGGAATACCATTTAATAGCGGAATTTAATTATGCCTTTTAAATCTAAAGCTCAAATACGAAAATTCTTTGCCCTTGAAAAGAAAGGAAAAATTTCTGACGAAACATTACAGGAGTGGATTGCTTCTACTCCTGATATTAAACATTTACCCGAAAGGGTTGGTCGTAAAAAGAAAACTAAAAAATAAAATAATATGACAAAAAAT
This sequence comes from Candidatus Anstonellales archaeon, assembly GCA_038870935.1. Taxonomy (GTDB): domain Archaea; phylum Micrarchaeota; class Micrarchaeia; order Anstonellales; family SKW190; genus SKW190. The sequence continues at coordinate 4,939 of JAVZJF010000003.1, forward strand.
AATAAATGGATACAATCAGCTATTAATTCAAAAGGAGCTCTTCATAAGTCATTAGGAATTTCATCAAAAAAGAAAATTCCTATGGATAGATTAGAAAAAACTGTTAATGCTTTAGAAAAGAAAGAACAAAAACAAAAATTATCTAAAGCAGAATTAACTCTTTTGCGAAGAGCTAATTTGGCTAAAACTTTAAGAAAATTTCATAAATGAAAAGAAAAATTACTTTAGGAGAAATAATGAAAAATACTCAAAAACCAGTTATAAAAACTCCTTCTTTTGAATATACTCCAGAAATATTTAAAGATCCTGAGGGAATTATTTTTGATCCTAATAAAAAAAGAATGGTTTTGGAAAAACTTGAAGAAGCTTATTTAAATGCTTGGATGTCTAATAAATTAATAGAAATTTCTTATCAACGACTTTTACATAATTATAATGATGCCACTGGTTTAGTTAAAGACAAACTAAATATAGATTTATCCCAAGCTCAAAACGAACAAAAAATTATTAAGGCAATGTTGGATGTAATAAAAGATTGGTATAAATATTTATAATGTCTATTTTAAAATCGGCTTGTATTTTAAATTTAGAAAATGGGGAGATAATGAAAGAAAATATTGAGAGATTATTATCGGAAGGTGTGGAGGTAATTGTGGTAGATAATAACTCCCAAGATTGTTCCAAAGAGGTATTGCGTTCTTTTACAAATATTATTTATAAAATTAATGAAAAATTAATAGGTCAATCTGCTAATCGTAATTGGATGATAAAGCAAGCTCACGGTAAATATATTTTATTATTAGATAGCGACATTTTATATCAACCAAAAAGTTTTGATTATTTGATTCAAAGATTACAAAATGCTCCTGAAAATGTTAAATGTGTAGGTTTTGACCCATGGATATATGCTAACGATAAAACACTAATACAAAAGTGTTTACCATCAATAGAAGAACCATTAAGTGAGCATGGGCAACCTATTGCCTATACCCAATATGGAGTATTTGATAGAGATATTTTTTATAAATATAATATTTGGTTTGATGAAAATTTTGGAACGGGATATGGTGCAGAAGATAATGATTTAGCATTACAAATGCTTCAGAGAGGATTAAAATGTGTTTGTGTTCCTTTTCGGTATTATCATAATAAACATACCAAACATTGGTTTGATTTACATCAACCAGATATAATGCGAGTGCAAGAAAGAAATGAATATTTAGAAAAGAAATGGGGGCATAGTATATCTCAACAATTATATGGTTATAAGCCAGAAACAATTCCAAAAGTAATGATTGGGGTTGGAATTTGTCCCAGAACCAAATATGCCAGAGATTTATTTATGGAATGGGTTTCCCGCCAAACTTATCCTAATATAGAACTTTACATAGATGAAAATCGGGGAGAAGAAAATGCTCGAGCATCTCGTCAGAGAATAAGAGATCAATTTTTAAAAAGTAATTGTCAATATCTATTATTTTGTGATGTAGATACCATTCCTCCTGATGATGCTATTAATAAATTAATATCACACAAAAAAGACATTGTTTCTGGTATTACAGTAGCCAGATTAGACCCTAATGTTTTAGCTTTTTGGAAAAATAATTATACTCAAGAGCAGAAAAAGGAATTAATAAAAAATAAAGAATTAATAGAAATAGATGGTGCGGGATTATATTGTGTTCTTATTTCTCGACCAGTATTAGAACTTATTTTATTTGATTGGAATTCTATTGTTGATGATGTTGAATTTTATACAAGAGCAAAAATGGCGGGGTATCAAATTTATTTAGACCCATCTGTTAGTTGTAAACATTACAGAGACAATAAAAATTATTATACAATATGAGAAAAACACAAACAAAAGAAAAACCAATTGTAAAACCTAAACAATTTCCTAATAAGGTTTTAAGTTTAGAAATGTATTTTAGGGATGCTTCTGCTATTAAAGCCTCATTAGCGTCTTTAATAGATTTATCCACTTCTAATGGTTGGCATATTTTACAATCCTATCTTACGGAACAAAAAAATAATTTAATACAATCTTTACAAAACATTGACCCTACTGATAAAAACATCGCTTTATTGATAGCTAAAACACAAAGTCAGATAGAATTTATTGATACTCTTTTAACACTGCCTCAACTCATTATAGATTCATATAATGAGATTGAAAGTGATAATTTGGACCCTTACTCACAAAGTTGAGTATTGGGCATAGGGGAGAATTTTTTCTCCCCTCTTCCCAGTACTAAACTGGTATAAATCGCAGCGGTGCGTTAAACCGATAAAACTATGGCACAAATACCACAGGACGTTATTGCCAATGTTTCTGAAGAGGATATTAAAACTATCCAAACAGAACTTGGCAAATCAGGAAGCAACCCTGATGTTGGTCCGTCCCCAACACAAAAAGCAGTAGAGGAAGCTTCAACTGAAGCGAGTAGTGAAACTACGGGCACGAAAGCTTCTGAAGAGGAAACGTCAGTAAAAACTGAAGTTTCCAAACCCGCCAGTGAAGGCGAAAAATCTCCCTCTACAGAGATAATTCCCAAAACCAGAGAGCGTTCTAAAACTGTTCCTTATGAAAGATTTAAGGAAGTGAATGACGCTCTTAAAAAGGCACAGGCAGAATTATCTCAAATCCGCTCCACCTCTGCTCCTACTCCTAATGAGTTAGATGAGTATGGACAGCCTGATATTAAGAAGCTGGTGTCTAATGAAGTGGTAAATAAGGTTAAAGAAGTTCTTGAACCTATTATCACATCTTTAGATGAAGAGAGAGAACAACAAGAGCTGAAACAAGCCCTTGAAAAATATCCTGAAGCAGAAAAATATCTTAAAGAGATTAAAGCATATGCTAATGCTACTAATCTCGTATATGATGATATTGTTGCTTTGGTGTTAGCAAAGCACTCTCGACCAGTTTCTCTTACAGAAAAAAAACAGGCTGAAGCAGAGGCTCAAGAAGCAGAGTTAAGCGGGCAATCTAACTCAACCGCTAAACGAAGAACTCCTACTATTCAGGACATTAAAAATTTGTCTACTGAAGAGTTGGAAAAACTTATTGATTTACAATAAGCGGTTAAGTAAAATTGTTTTTCTGTATGTCTGATTTAATTATTAAAACCAGCGACTTAAATGCAGGTATTCTTCAAGAATACTTGAATAGAAAAACAATAGAGAATTTAGATAAAACTTGTAAATTTGTCCAGTTTGGTGAAAAACCTGTTGTTCAACAGGGTTATAACACTATTCGCTGGGCTAAATTTACTCGTTTAACAGCATCTAATGTATCTCAACTTTCAGAAGGAACTAATCCTGATGGAGTTGATTTTGATGCAACATCTGTTACTGCTACTCCAACACAGTATGGTATTGTTGTTAAATTAACCGATTTAACAATGGCCAATACCGTAATTCCTTTCTTAAAAGGAGCTGCGGAAAGAGTTGGTGTGGCTTTAGCTGAAAAAATAGATACTGCTATTCAAGCTTCATTACTCAGTACGGCTACTAACATTAAATATGGTCCGACATTTAATCGAGCCTATCCTACTGATGTAACTTCTGCTGATAAAGTAACTGGAGCATCATTAGCAAAATGGTATGCTTTTCTAAAAGATAAAGGAGCTATACCATTTGATGCTGATGGTGCTTATGTTGCTATTGTAGATGTGCCTGTTTATTATGATTTAATGACAGATACTGCTACAGGTAGTTGGATAGATGTTAATAAATATGCCACTCCTGACAAAATTTTTGCTGGAGAAGTTGGTAAACTAAATGGTATCAGAATAGTTGTATCTAATAACATCACTACAATAAATTCTACTGTAACTTTACATCCAGTTTATGTGTTTGGTAAAGGTGCTTATGGTGTAGCAAATTGGCAAGATGTGGAGGTTTTAATTTCTCCAGATCAACCATCTACTGCTAATCCATTAAATCTTTACCGTACAGTTGGTGGTAAGGTTGCATTTGGAACTGCCATCTTACAGAATGATGCTCTATTGATTGTTGAAGTCGCTGCTTCTACTATTTCGTAATTTTAAGCCTTTCCCTTATTCGTAGTAGGGGGGAGGCTCAAAATTATAAAAACATATGACTGTTGCTAAATTAATAGATTATATTCGTCTCTTAACTAAAACCACTTCTTCTCAATTTACAGACAGCGAATTAATTGATTTAATTCAAATTTGGTTGCACAAAGTTCAAAGGGCTGTGGTAATGACTCGCTCTGATTTTTTTGGTACTAAATCTTTCGTATATCCTGAAGTAAATCAAGAAGATATCCCTTTACCTGATGACTGCATGGAAGTAAAGGCAGTAGAAGTGTGTTATAATGCCAATGCCGATGAGAAAGACCAAATTTGGTATAAAGGAGAAGAAATAGATATTGGACAATTACAAGTTCCTTGGGATACTATTCAGAAGACAGCATCCTATACTTGTCCTAAATATGATATTTTAGATAATCGCTTATGGATTGCTCCTATACGAAATTATATTGTAGGAAATGGTGCTGTGATAAAGGTGAGATTATGGTATATTGCGAGACCACCTGACCCCACAACACTTATGGATACTCCTTTAATTTCTTCCATTAATAGAAACTTATTAGATTATCAACCTATTATTGCCTTAGGTGTAGCTTATGATATTTTAACTATTTTAGGTTCACCAAGGGCACCGATGTTCTTGCAAAGATACGAAACGGATATTTCTAAAATGGTAAGAGAAATAAAACAACAAAATATAGGAGCTTTAACTGAAACAATGCCTTATAATGACGGTGCGCAATATTAAAGGTCGAAACTTAATTTGAATTTAATAATATGGCTATACCTTTTAAAGTTGCTGGTGCTGGTAATAATTCTACCGCCCAAAATGTTTATAAAGTAACTTTTTCTCAAGCTTTGTCTGCTCCCCCTATTTACAAGGCATGGGATAATTCTCAGACTTTTCCTGCAGTAGATAGTGCTGGTTCTACGACAAATAAAGAAATTTTTACAGGAACAACTGGAAATGGAAATAAACCAATGTTATCTTTAGTTGATACTTCCACCAGTGCTCCTTCATCTTCATGGAAACCTACTTCTGCTATTTCAGGTAGTGCTAATCCTAATAGATTAAAAGGATCTCTAAATTATGTAACGGCTACTGTTACTCCTACTGCGGGAGGATCTATTCGGTTTAATATATGTTTAGAAGTTCCTTATGATGCAACTGTTCCTTCTACTTCCTCTACTGGTGCTATGCTTGAAATTACTTATTACTATACTGGTTCTACTCCAACAGTAACTTGGTATGCTAATGAAGGAACAGAAGGGACTCCTATTTGGACAAGTTTAACTCCTGGTACACATGGAATAAGATTTTGTTGGGCTGATGTTAATCCCAATGATACTTCTACTTGGAAATTAAGATTACCAGTCTCAGGCACGATAGATGATGGGGCTCAAATTGTCTCCACATAATTTTAAAAGGCTTCACTCATTAGAGTCAAGTTTTATTTTAAAATTTTATGTTTATTGTTCATTATTCAGACGGTAAAACATTAAAAGAAGGTGAAGTTTTATGGGATAATATTCCTGATGGCATTTCTTCTCTTCAACTTCAAACTTTTGGTAATGAACTTATTACTCTTCCTCAATGTGAAAAGTATTTTTTTAGTATTGAGGCTGTGTCGCAATTGGGAATAGAAAATCCAACTAATAATTCAAATCCTATAATTACTGCCAAAATTATTGGTGGAATTATTGGAGAAAAAGCGATTATGATTCGAGCTGATACGAGAGGACATTTAACTATTTCTTATTTAGATAAAAAAGATGTACCCTTTGTCGAAAGGGTGTATCGTCAAGGAATAAAGGCTGACATAAAATAATATAATAAAATAAGAAATAGTTGAGACTGGAAGGGAAAAAAGATTTTTTAACTTTTAAAATATCGTAAATATATTTATGGCTTGGCTGGGCACTTGGAGATATAGATTTAAAGCAGATATAGATTACACCAATAAAATTGGGGCAAGTGTAACTCAATTCCCTTTAACAATTTTTATAAAATCTTCTTCTGGTGTTAATGGTAAAGATTTAACCGCTGTTTTTAATGAAGTTGGCTCTAATTATCAAAAAATTGCTGTTACTAAATCTGATGGCACAACTCAACTTTATGTAGAGGTAGAACAATGGGATGCTACTAATAAAATAGCAGTTCTACACGTTTCTAAATCTGATTGGACTATTAGTGCTAATGATTATGTATATTTGTATTTTGACAATTCGCAACCTAACAACACTACTTATGTAGGAACCATTGGAAGTAGTGCAGGTCAGCAAGTATGGGATAGTTCTTTTAAAGCAGTTCATCATTTAGTAGATGATACTACTTCTTCTGTTAAAGATAGTACTACTAATGCTAATAATGGAACTAAATATGCTGCAAATGAACCAGTTCAAATAAATGGTAAAGTAGGAAAAGCCCAAAGTTTTGATGGAATAAATGATTATATTACTTTGGGTTCACAATCTTCATTAGCAATGACATCAATGACGATAGCGGCATTAGTTTCTCTTACAAATGTAAGTACGGTTTGGAGAACAATTTTAGACCATAATAGGAGTGGAAGTAATTGGTATGGATTATTTAAATCTGGAAATTATACATCTTTTCATTTTAGATGGGCAAATGCAGATCCCAGTGGTACTATAGATTTTACAGGGAGTATTTCAGCAAATACTTGGTATTATGTGGTTGGAACATTTGATAGTAGTTCAACGCAAGCAAAGGCTTTTTTAAATGGAGTATTGAATACTTCAAAAACAGGTACCGTTCCAACGGCATTGGCTGGTACTGCAACTATTGGTATGGATAATAGCTATGGAGAATATTTTCCCGGTTCTATAGATGAGATTAGAATATCTAATATAGCTCGCTCTGCTAATTGGATTCAGGCAGAATATTATTCTTTATTTGATAATTTATTAACTTGGGGAAATATAGACCAAGGAACCGTCGCTTATTCCACCCTTGCTTTAACTTCTAATTTTGAAGCAACATCTAAATCCACTCTTGCTCTTACCTCTCTATTAGAAAAAGTATCAAAAAATACTCTTGCCCTTACTTCTAAATTTGCAAAAAGTATATGGACAGAAGAACCCAAGCATACTTCTATTTGGACTAAAGAAAATTTACATACATAATGACACAACAATACTTACAAGATAGAATAAAAGATAATCAAAAGTTTTTATTAAGATTACTCAATCTTAATTTGTTTGGTTATAATCCATTAAGACAATGGCTTGGAATTGATTATAAAGGAAAAATTGATGTTGTTTCTCACTTATCTTACGGATATATCAGTGATATTAAAAAAGATAAAGTATATATTACTCGCGTTTATCAACAACCTGATTTGGGGTATAAACTTAATTTAATTTTAGATAGTGTTCCAGAAATTATAATTCCTAAAGTGGGACAACCGAGTTGGAGTTTAATACAGTTAAGATTAGCGAGGTGTGCAACACAAATATATCAGCCAAGTACTGAAGATGGATATATTGGAAATGATAATACAGGATATTTTAGTAGTGTTAGTATGGATGTTGGGCCAGACCATTATTATAATTCAAGTCTTTTATATCGTGCAATAATAAAATGGGATATATCAGATATTCCTTTAGGAAGGACTTTTTTAGATGCAACTATTTCTTTATGTGATGCTGGTTATTCTGCCTATGCAGCAGGATATTATTTATATATTAACCGTTTATTACAAACAAATTGGACAATTTCGGCTAATTGGAATACTTATGACGGAAGTCATAATTGGACAAGTCCTGGCGGAGATTATACTACTACTAATAAAGTATCAGTTGCTTGTACTGCAAAAGGTTCTCCCCCAACAGAACCACCTTCTTCTAGTTATTGGATGAATGCCACTAATGCCCAAAATTTAATTCAAGATTGTTTTGATAATCAAAATAGACAAGTGAATTTATTAATACAATTCAACAATGAAAACATTAGTGGATCCCCTGGTGCATACCAATGGATAGTAACGAAAGAAAATACAAATGTTCCATCAGGTAGACCTAAATTAACGGTTACTTATACAGATAATATCACCACTTATTCCACCCTTGCTTTAACTTCTAATTTTTGTCCTTATAATGAACAATCTAATTCTTCTACTCTTGCTTTAACTTCTAATTTTGACGTAAGTAAATGGAAAACAGAAACTAAACATACTTCCAATTGGGTAAAAGAAGATTTACACGATCTTTATAAAAGTTAAAATATATGGAATACACACAATTATTAGAATTATTTAAGATATTAGGCACTGCCTCTATTGCTCTAATTATTTGGCTTATTATTAAAGAAATAAGTATTTTATTAAAAAATAAAAATCAAAACGATATTGAGAATCGTGTATCTAAAATAGAAAAAATGATTAGCAATGATACTCGCCATGAATTAGAAAGTTTATGGATAGAAGTAAGAGAAGTGCGAAATGATTTAGATAAATTTAAAGATGACATACATAAACAATTAATATCTATAGAAAAACATTTAGTCATTTTAGACACAAAAAAATATGGCAACAGGGAGAGAATTTGAAATTTTTCAACCTCATTTTTTTGGGGGGATAGGAAAATATTATTCTGAGGGATTAAATAAATATCGCATTTATAATGGTGAGGATTTGGATATATTTTCTAATCCTAATTATGTTCAACCATCTATTATCTTTCAGAATGATAATATTCCAAATATAACTAATGTGACGGGATTTACTTTATCCTCTACAGGTGTTTTATATGCTTTGGGGCAAGATTCTACTCCAAAGGCAGTAGTATATTATAAATCATCTCCTTCAGGAAAAACACCTTCTGCCTGGACGAGTAAATTTACTTCCGCTAACCCTCCAGCTGTTCAGGGATATTCTCCTATTACGGCATTTATTACTAATGAAAGTGGGGCTAAAGAATATTTATATTATCATACAGGAACTAATTCTTTAAGCCGTTATGGTAATTTGAACGGCACTCCTACCGAAACCGCCTCTTTTGTAACACTTACTGGTTTAACAGCTTCTAGTAGGTTATGTCATTTAGTTTATAATGGTGAATTATTTATTGCTAATGGAAATTATATTGCTCGTGTTAGTTCACAAGGAAATTTTACTGATAAATCTTTTACTTTACCAACTGGATTGCAGGCAGTAGATTTTGTACCAATAGTTTTAACTTCAGGAGGAGATTATTTAGCTATTTTATGTTCTGATACTAATAATCCAACCCAATCCCAAGTAGTTTTGTGGGATATGGTGGCTACCTCAGGGGCTATTGCTAAAATGAGAGTACCTTTAGCAAAGCCTCAATGGATACAAAAAATGGGCACATCTTATTTAATAGGAGGCGTTAATCCAAATAATCAATTTGAGATATATGTAATGACTGGACTTTTAGTATCAGATACTCCTTTATTTATAATCCCTAATATAGACTATACTTTAACCCGACCAGTTTCTCCTGTTTCAACAAAGTATTCTGTTACTAATACTTTTCTTTTTGGAGTGGAAGGTATAAATAAATCTGGTATATATGCGATAGGAGAACCAATTGAAGACCAACCAGCGATAACTTTACTTCATAGATGTAATACTTCTTATTATGGTCAACATAGACCTTTAGCATTAATTTCTATAAATGATGCTAAATATTTATCTTATTATGATGGAAATGAGAATACTTATTATGTAAGAATAGCTAATGGACAGTCTCCTACTTATTCCAGTCAAGCGATTTTAGAAACATTATTATTTGAAGGAAATAGTCCTTATCTTGATAAATCTTGGGATTTATTTCAAATCGGTACATTACCTTTACCACCCTTAACATCAATAAAAATTGAAGCACGAAGGAATACGGTAGATGCTTACGAAAGTATAAACAATGTTTGTGATACTGTTTCAATCGCTAATACCGAAACGCAAGATATTCCAATAAAAGGATTTAATGGAAAAATTATTCAATTTAGATTGAAATTCACTTCTTCTGGTTCTAGTCGCCCTCAATTACGATGGATAGGGGTAAAGGGAACATTAAATGAATTATTCTAATTATGGCTGAATTAAATTCGTCATCAATAGAAGAAAAGTTAAATGATTTAGAGAAAAAATTTAAATGGCATAATCATGCTGATGGTTATTCCCAACCAGTTTTTTTACCTACAACCACACAAGGAACTGCTTATAATATTACGCCACCTGTACCAGGTATTTTAGGAGAAAACGTTTCTAATGGTAATGCTTTAGCTGTTCGCTCAGATGGTAAAATATATAAAGCTGATTCTACTAGTCAGGCTAATTGTGATGCTTTTGTAGGAATTGCTAATGCTGATGGAATTGCTGGTGAAAGTGCTGTTTACATAACTGCTGGGTTTAAAACAGATTATAATGGTTTAACCCCTGGCACAGTTTATTATTTAACAAATACCCCTGGAGTAATTGGTACATCTCCTGGTTCTTATACTAGAAAAATTGCTATAGCCATTAATCCAACAACTTTAATGATTGGTTTTATATAAATCTTTAAAAAATAAATAAAAATATAGTGCTATACCTATAATGGAAAAAATGAAATTATATGAAGAAGAGCAAGCATACAAGGTCGATATTGCTATTCCATATAATAATATTAATATTAAAATACGTTTTTTCCAGCTCATATAGGATATTATAGCATACTATATAAAATAAATCAATATGACATATAATCCTTACGAACAATCAACTTATACTTATGGACAAGGTAGTGCCTCTATAACTCCTGGCGCGACTGTTACCTCTTCAACTGTTCCTACTGTAGCTGGATATGCTCCTGGTACAACCCAAAGCACAATTACTAATCCTGGACCTGGTGTTCAAACAAATACATCTAATGCAAATACATCTAATACAAATATACTGACTAATTTACTTAATGGTTTGAAGGGGTCACTTCAATCATTATCAACTTATTTAACCCAAATTAAAACAGGTTCTTATGGCGTGGGTGGTAGTAGTGGTGGTAGTAGTGGTGGCACAAGTCAATCTTTGTCATTTTCTCCTTCTCCTTTTCCTTCTCCTTCTCCTTCGCCTTCGCCTAATCCTCCTCCTTCTTTTACTGTTTCTCCTTCATCTGGATTATCAAATGAATTAATACTTCCTGACGAAAAAAAGAAATTAAATGAAAATCAAGCTGGATTAGTTAATTCCATTGGACAACAAATAGCAACCAGGGGAAATTTGTGGCAAACTATTAAAAATAGTCTTTCAACTCCTTCAGTGACAGGTGATTTATCTACTTCAATATCTACTTCAAGAGGGTTACCTTTCCTTCAGGATTTAACAACAGGGATATCTCCTCGTAAAAGTTTAGTAGCGGGTGTCGTAGATATAGGTCATTCTACAAATCCTAATAATCAAATATCTTTGAAAGTAGGTAATATAAATGGTACAGGTGGAATAAGTGGAATGGGTAGCAGTGGTGGTAGTAGTGGGGGCGATAATAGTTCTGGTGGTAGTTTTAGTAGTGGTTTTGGTAGTAATTCTGGTGGTGGTAGTAGTTGGGGTGATAATAGTTCTGGTGGTGGTAATCCTGGTGGTGGTAATCCTGGTGGTAATTCTTCATCTGTTATAGATACTTATAACAAACAATATGCTCAAACTTTAGCAGACTTACAGAAGAAATTATTAAGCTTAAAAGACTCATTGGATCAATTTAAAAAAGATCAAAATGATCCTAATGCTAATAATCCTGATAAATGGTTAGGTGATGCTATAAATTATGCTAAATTAATAATTCCTCAATATAATGATTTATCTACTCAAATCAGTGAGATAGATAAAGTTTTAATGGAAGCTATGGCTGGCTTTAGAAAGACAGCGGAAGATATTAGAAACAATCCTGATTTAACAATTTGGCAACAACAAAGAAGATTAAGAGAATTAGATGACTTACAGAATTATGCTCCTATCTTTAATGGGTTATCTTATAAAGATTTAGTTGCTTACAGGGGGCAATTAGCTGAGTCACTTAATCAGTATGCTACGCAATACAATAATATAGTTGACAAATATATTCAGTTAAGTGATACCCGATTACCTTATCAAAAGACCAATGACGAATTACAGGCTACATTAAATAATTTGAATATTTCTTCTAAATTAGCAGACTTACAAAAACAATTAAGTTATACGACAAAATATGAAGATATAGGTCCTGACGATAATGGAAATTGGTATCGCGTTTATACTACTGTTGATGCATTTGGTAATCCTATAAAAAGATGGAGTGTATTACTTGGTAAGTATGGGAAATCACAACAAACAACAGGTTTAAGTGCACTTCTTGGAGGAGATAACACCTCAAATGGACTTAGTTGGGAAAATCTCCCTATGTAATAAGCCTGATATACGCTAATATAAATTAATATTATGTTAATACCAACTCGTAAGTCCTTATGGGATATAATTTTAGAGAAGCTGGGATGGAATAAACCTACTGATGCAAATACAGGGGGTGCTTATATTAATGAACAAACCCAACAATCTGTTCCTATAGGTACCCCCTCTTTAGGATATAATGCTCAAGGTGAAAAAATATCTAATGGAGTTACTTCTTTAGATAATTTTTCTCAACCAACAAAACAAAATTTAATACAGAATGATATTTCAACTACTTCTCAAACTTCTTTTAGTACTAATCCATTAACACAAAATAATACTTTTACTACTACACAACCAATAAAATCTTCTATTCAATCTAACCCTCTTCCGTTTTCTACTAATAAAACTTATATAAATTCTTATACTCAACAATCTGTTCCTATAGAAACTTTTGATCAAAACAATAATATTCAAGAAAAAGACTTAAATCAATCAAGTAATTATCCAATTACATTACCTAAAATAATAACATCCGCTGTAAATATAGTAAAACAAAATATTCCCTCTTTTCAATCATCAGAAAACATAGTTGCACCACAGCAATCTTTTTCTCAATCAACAACACAAACAACAACACAACCTAATATTTTTACTTCTTTAGCAAAGCGAATAGAAAAAAGTAATCAATTATCTCAAGAGGCTGCACAAGCATTTCGTAATTTACCTCCTTTAGAACAAATAAGACAAGTAACTGGTTTTATTTTTGATACTCCTATAAAATTTATAGCATCTGCTATTGAGGCACCTAAAATAGCACAAGATATATTAAATAACAAACCTGAAGGAGGTATAATTACATTGCCTAAATGGCTACGTTTTTTTGCCAGTCAAGATAAAATTACTTCTTTTCAAAAAGACGCTTTAAATCTTAAACAACAAGTAGATACTTCTTTACAACAGTTTCCTGGTTTATCTGCTTCTCAAAGAGAAAAAATTAGTAATGGTATTTCTTTAGGATTAACAGCTTTACAAGTTCTTTTATCGGGAGTTTATACTAAATGGCTGGGAGAACAAGGGGCTCAATATTTACAAAGTTTTGCCCCTTCCGAAGAACATTTAGCTGCATGGGCTACACTTGGATATCCTGAAACTCTACAAGAAGCAAAAACTAATTATTATAATTTAGCTCATGAATTTAGAGACGAATATATAGGAGGAGGCGATAATGCTAAAATTATAAATAAAGCTTATGAGGTTCTTGAGAACCAAGGTATCCCTGACCATAACATTATTAGTACTACTTTAGGAAAAATAGGAACTGTTCTATTATCCCCCCCATCTCAAGCAACCAACATTTTAACAGGAGTACCAATAGGACAAGTTACAAGAACAGAAGGATTATTGCCGTCACGAGCTGGTTATATTCCTACCCAACCATATCAACCGACACCTCAAGTAATTCCTGTTGGTTTATCTATTAAAAGTCAACCTGTTTCCCCTGAAGAACCTATTCAACATGTTGTACATAATCTTCCCGAAAATATTCAAAATTTAATAGGTAAGACAAGTGCTGATGGATTTACTATTCAATCTATTATTCCTGTTGCAGAAGGATATGAAGCTAAAATTATTTCCCCAAGCAAACAGGTAATTACTACCATTATTAATTCTAATAATATAGATAATTTAATAAATACATATAATCCTCCTAAATTAAGAACCATTTCTCCTATTGAAAAACAAATAGCACAGTTAACATATCAACTGGATAACGCAAAAAATCCAACAGAACAGGCAATAATACAAACAAAAATAGATAAATTACAAAAACAATTAGATACTGAAACAGCTAAACCTGAAGCTAAACCAGTAATAACTCCAGAAATTAACCCTCCTTCTGAAATCACGCCAGCCGTACAAAAAGAAGCTGTAGAAGAGGGGGTAAACCAAAAGGTATCTAATATACCAGAAGTTACACCTATTGAACAAAATAAAGCCATAGAAGAACCCATAAAAAATATACCTTCAGAGACCCCTTTATCAGAAACTTTACAAAATAAACCTTCTTTACAAGAGCCTTCTCCTAAAATTGTTAATACACCACAAGAAGCACAACAAGACACTATTAATACTATTGAACAACAACGTGCCCAATTTGTTGATGCTTGGAATAAATCATCAGAGGCAATGAAAACATTTCTTAAAAGTAAATCAGATTTAATAGAAAAAAATTGGAATTATTTGTCGGCAAAATTTAACCAATTAGCCAAAGAATCCACTACCATTGATGAATATTTTCAAGGTATGCAAAAAATAGGGGTAAATAAGGTAGTAGGAGATTTATATTCACCAGAATTAGCACAGATATTTAATAATGATGTTATTGAAGGAGCTTTTAATGTATTAAAAAATAGCAACTTAAAACCATTTGAATTTCTTAATGCGGTAGAAGGATTAAATCAATTATTAGTAGGACAAGTACCTACTCCTTATACAGTTAAAATATTAAATAAAGTTTTTAACACTGATTTAACTCCTTCTATTAAAGAAAGATACGTATTATCTCCTAAACAAAAAGCGTTAACAGCATTTGGACAGATTTATAATTTATCTCGTTCAATAAAGGCAGGTTTCTTTGATTTTTCAGCTTATTTTACCCAAATGACAATGGCAG
>JAVZJF010000004.1:0-16695 GCA_038870935.1 Candidatus Anstonellales archaeon
TTCTTGTTTCGTGAGGGATCTCTGATGCTGTTCCTAGCTCTTTTCCGACAAAATCTTTTGCTATTTTATTAGCTAAAGTAGTTTTCCCAGCGTTTGGGCTTCCATACAATCCCAAATTAATGTGCTTTTTCTTTTGGAAAAAACTTGTTATTAATTGTATAATTTTTTCAAACATTAGACTACACCATTAGATCATTTATAATCATTAATAATAAAACCAACATAATCATATAATCAATTAATTTAATTAAGTATCATTTTTGAGCTTTGCCTTGATTCTTAACTTGCTCGAGTTTTTGTTGAATTAATTTCTCATCCCCTAAATAATAATGATTTACAGCTTTCAATTCATAATCAAATTCATAAACCAAAGGGATGCCTGTTGGTATATTTAAGTTGACAATATCTTTATCACTAATATCGTCTAAATGTTTTATCAGAGCTCTTAGACTATTACCATGAGCAACAATTATTATTCTTTTGTTTTGTTTCAATAATGGAACTATGTTAGATTCCCAATAAGGCACTACTCTATTAACAGTATCTTTTAAGCATTCTGTTAAAGGAATTTGCTCGTCAGATAAATCTTTATATTTTATATCGTTGTGCGCACTTCTGGGGTCTTTTTTTTCTAATGCTGGAGGTCTTATGTCATAACTTCTTCTCCAAATATGCACTTGCTCTTCGCCGTATTTAGCAGCCATTTCTGATTTGTTAAGTCCTTGTAGAGCACCATAATGTCTTTCATTTAATTCCCATGCTTTTATTTCAGGGATATACATTAAATCCATTTGTTCTAAGATAAGCCAAAGGGTTTTAATAGCTCTTTTCAAGTACGATGTAAATGCGATATCAAAGTAGAATTTATTTTCTTTTAGAATTTTTCCGCATTCAATAGCTTCTTTTATGCCTTTTTCTGATAAATCTACATCTGTCCAACCTGTAAATCTGTTTTCTGCGTTCCAAACGCTTTCGCCATGCCTTACTAATACGAGTTTGATCATAAAAATCGATAAATATAACATACTCAAAATTTTAAAATAGTTATTGACATTAAATTAAAAGTCTCTGCAAACTTTTAAAGAGGTTTTATATGAAAAAATTAAAAGAAAAAAATATATACCTTTTAGATACTACATTAAGAGATGGCGAACAAACGCCTAATGTAGTTTTAACAAAGGAACAAAAGCTTGCAATAGCAAAAAAATTGGATGAATTAGGAATTGACATTATTGAAGGAGGTACTGCAATTGCGAGTAAAGGAGAACAAGAAGCATTAAGATTAATGGTTAAAGAAAAATTGAATGCACAGATTGCCAGTTTTTCCAGAATTCTGAAAAACGATATAGATGCCGCATTAGCTGCAGAAGTTGATGCAATTTGTCTAACTTTTCCTTCTTCTGATTTGCATATCACAAAGAAGTTAAACAAAAATAAAGAAGAAGTAAAAGAGTTAGTTCTGGATTGCATAGAATATTCAAGCAAACATGGAATAGCTGTGCATTTATTGGCAGAGGATGGTAGTAGAGCTGACATATCATATTTATTAGAGGTTTTTAGAGCGGCAGAAGAATTAAATGTTGAATCAGTAACAATTTGCGATACTGTTGGAGTTTTATCATTAGATAAGACTGAAGAGATTTACATGCGATTATCTAAGGAATTAAAGCTTCCTTTAGGAATCCATTGTCATAATGATTTAGGATTAGCATTAGCAAACACACTTATAGCTATTAAGAACGGAGCAAAAATTGCTCATGGAACAATAAACGGTTTAGGTGAAAGAACAGGTAACACAGCAACTGAAGAAATAGCTATGGCTCTAAAGTTTTTTTATGATATAGACACGATTAAGTTAGACAAAATTTATGAGACAAGTAAGTTAGTAGAAGCTCTTACTAAATTTGGCATAGCAATAAATAAGCCATTAATCGGAAAAAATGTATTTATTCACGAATCTGGAATTCACGTTGATGGTATTCTAAAGGATACAAGAATGTATGAACCTTTTAGTCCCGAAATTTTAGGAAGAAAAAGACAAATAATGTTAGGCAAATTATCAGGCATAAAAACAGTTAAATTAAAACTGCAAGAGTTTGGTTTTAATGTTTTACCTGACCAAGAAAAATTGATTACTGAAAAAGTAAAAGAATTAGGAGATAAAGGTAAACAAATTACAGATGCTGATTTTTTAGCAATAGTGTATGATGTTTTAGGTCAAAGAAAAGAAAGAAAAATAATGCTTAAGGATTATGTTGCTGTTACAGGAAATTCAGTACACCCAACAGCTTCGGTAAGAATTTATGTTAATGGCCAAGAGAAAGTGGCATCTGCATTAGGCAATGGGCCTGTTGACGCTACATTAAACGCGATAAAAAGCATAGTAGGAAACAACGTTTCGCTCGAAGAGTATCATGTTGATGCTATTACTGGAGGAACAGATGCTATGGTAAATGTAGCTGTTGTATTAAGAAAAGGCGAAAGAAGAATTACTTCTTCAGCAACAAGTACTGACATAGTTTATGCTTCTGTTGAGGCTGTTTTAAGAGGTATAGATGTTTTATATGAAAATTAGTAGGTATTAAGGATTTTGGTGTTATATCAACAATTTTAATACTTATTTCAGTTTTTTTAACATGGAAAAGAAGGAGCAAATTGAATTATCAGTAGTAATTCCTGCACTTAATGAAGAGCAATACATAGGAAGAACTTTAGAAAACTTGTTGAAACAAAATTTAGATTTAAAATTTAATAAGGATTGGGAAATAATTGTTGCAGATGGTGGAAGTACTGACAAAACTGTTGAAATTGCCAAATCTTTTGGCGCTAAAATTGCTTATGAAAATACACATACTATTGCTGCTGGAAGAGATGCAGGCGTAAAGATAGCTAAAGGTAAATACATAGTTTTTACTGATGCTGATGTTATACCAGATAAAAATTGGTTAAATAATATGTATATAAATTTGAAATCAGGCAAATATGTGGCAGTGGTTGGTAAAATCTTGCCTTTGGAAGGAACTTTTAGTGAAAGACTCTTAACAGAGATTTTGAACATTATCTCAATTATCTTGAATTTATTTGGAATAAATATGGCTTACGGTAATAACATGGGAGTTGTGAGAGTTGCATATGACAAAGTAGGAGGCTTCAATATTCATTTAGTAACTTCTGAAGATACGAATTTAATTAAACGTATTTCAAAAATAGGAAAAGTGAAATATGATTCTAAGTGTATGGTTTCAGTATCTATGAGAAGAGTAAGAAAGTGGGGTGTTTTAAAATTCTTCTTCTTTCATTTCACAAATTTCTTCAACGAATATTTGTTCAATAAGCCCTATGATAGATATGAGCCTGTTCGTTGACTGTTTTTTGAATTTATAATTTTATTAGCCACATATGTAGTGTGTTTAACACCACAGATAAACTAGATAATGCCATTGCAAATGACGCTATCATTGGTGAGAGTAGAATTCCGTTAATTGGATAAAGTATGCCTGCAGCAATAGGAATAAATAATATATTGTATATAAATGCCCAAAACAAGTTAAGTCTTATCTTATTCATAACTAATTTGCCTATTTTAAGTGCCTTAATAACACTTTTAGGATCGTTATTAATGATAGTTATTGATGAATTCTCAATAGCTACTTCTGAGCCTGAGCCAAAAGCAATAGAGACATTTGCTTGAGCTAATGCTATACTATCATTTATCCCATCACCGACCATTGCTACAAAGTTGTTGTTTTCTTGTAATTTCTTAATGTAATTAGCTTTTTGATTAGGTAGAACCTCGGCAATCACTTTATCAACATCAATATTTGTTTCTTTGCCAATTGCTATTGCTGATGTTTTATTATCACCAGTCAACAAATAAACTTTAATATTCATTTTTTTTAATTCATTTATGGTTTCTTTTACACCTTCGCGTAAAGTATCTCTTATTCCATAGACCGCTACTATTTTGTTGTTTATGAATAGCCCGCTTACAGTTTTTCCTTCGTGTCTTAATTTATTGACTCTTTCTTCTATGAACTTGTTGGACCTAAGAATTGATTCTTCAATCTTGCCTATTTCTACATCAAATTTATTATTATTTAATAAGAGTTTTCCAACAATGCCTTTGCCTTCTATTTCTCTTATCTCATATAAAGTACTTATTTTTTTTGCTTTATTTTGTTGAGTGAATTCAGTTATAGCGATTGCAATAGGGTGATTTGATAAAGATTCTAGCGAGTAAGTTAGGTTTAATAAAAAGAATTTTGAGTAATTTTTATTAATTAATATGAAATCAGTTACTTTTGGCAACCCTTGAGTAATGGTGCCAGTTTTATCAAAAACGATTGTGTTTATTTTTTCTATTTGCTCAAGTGTTTCGACGTTTCTTATTAAAATTCCATTTTCTGCTCCAATACCTGTGCCAACAACTACTGCAGCAGGCGTTGCTATGCCAAGAGCGCATGGGCAGGAGATAACTAAAACAGAAATAGCCAGCATTAGTGCAAAGCTTAAATCTTTACCAAGTATTATGTACCAGAACAGAAAGGTTAAAACAGAAGTTATAATCACAAATGGTATGAAAACTGAGCTGACTTTGTCAACGAGTCTTTGAATGGGCAATTTTGAAGCCTGAGCTTTTTGGACAGCTTTTATTATTTTAGAAATTAGACTGTTTTTTGAAGATTTAGTTACTTTAACTTTTATTATTCCTTCTTTGTTAATGCTTCCAGCATATACTTTGTCTTGAACAGTTTTTTTTACAGGAATTGGCTCACCTGTTAGTAGTGATTCATCTACATGAGTTTTACCATCAATTATTATTCCGTCTAAAGGTATTTTTTCACCTGCTTTTACTACAATGATATCATTGATATTGACTTTATCAACGTCAATTTCTTCTAATTTGCCCTTTTTTGTTTCTACCAATGCTTTGTGAGGTTGTAGTTCTATGAGTTTTTTAATTGCTGAGTTCATTTTTCCTTTGTATGTTTCCTCAAGGTATCTACCAAGTAAAACAATAGTAATAATAGTGGCAGATATTTCAAAATATGGTTCTTTTACAATGTTCATTAGTGTTATGGTGCTATAAAAATAAGCCGTAGTAGTTCCTAAGGCAATCAGTAGGTCCATGTTAGGTGATAGGTTTTTCAATGAAATTATACTGCTTTGATAAATTTTCTTTCCACAATGGAATTGAATAATAGTTGTTAGTAAAAATAGCAGGAAGTTTTTAAAAGGTAAAATAATATTGAGCATGCTGATGATTAAAACTGGCAAACTTAGTATTGCACTTAAAATCAAATTTTTTCTAAGTTCTTCTATTTCTTTTTTCCTTTCAATGCTCTCTGTGATTGTAATATTATCTTTTTCTAAATCTATTGGTTTATAACCTAATTTTTCAACTTCTTTCATTATTACATCTAATGAAATTTTTTTTGATTCATATTCAACTACAGCTTTTCCTGTTGAATAATTAACACTTGCTTTTGAAATTCCTTGTAGTTTATTAAGATTTTTACTTATTAACATAGCACATGATGCACAGTGCATTCCCATAATCCCTATTTCTTTTACGAGTTTCACTCCATCACCATAAGCATATTACATGAAAAAAGTTTGAGGGCCTTTTGGGAGAATAAGAATACTTAAAATAATGATTAAAAAAAAGATTAATGAATGAAGAATATATTTAAAGTTAATTTTTGCAGAGTCAGAATTTAGATTTTCAGATGAAAGAAACAAATCTTTTTTTAGCAGATATGAAAGTAGAGTTAAGGCAAGAAAATGAATTATGGCCATGAAAATTAAAAAAGCGAATAGATTATCGTAGAGGAGCATTATTGTTAACATGGCCCCCATAGTGCCTCCCATGAATGCACCTATGACACTTTCTATATGGGCCATTGCATATCTGCAGCTGTGTTTAATACCGTAAATTAATCCTAGCGTAGTCCCTATAATGGAGCCGTAAAATAACCCATTACTTATTGCTATCAAACCTCCAAAAATCATGCCAATGGTCATGCTTAATGTCATTCCGCACATCATAGCTTTATTGCAATCTATTTTTTGATGGAACTTATCTAGGTAATTTGAAACTGTGTTAGAGAAACTTACTGAATAAATCAAAAGTATGAATATTATGAAATTTTGTTGAGTTGCAGGAATTAAATTAAATATCATAAAAAGAGATGAAATAATTGACATTAAGAGAATTGTGATGAGGAACTCTATCAATTTATAGTATTCGTCTTCAAATCCATCTTTTTTTAAAAAACTATTTATTATAAAGTCTCTAATACTTATTTCAGCATAGAGTTTGTTTTCTAATTCTCTTTTTAGAATGTGAAAATCATAATCACTATTAGCAGATATCTTTACTCTTCCATTAACATCATCTATCTCTAAAATTTTTGCATTATATTTTTGAGCTAATTTGGAAATAACAGCAGAGCATGCAGAGCACTTAATACTATTTAATTTTAATTCATAAACTGCCATATAATCACTTTATTTAATTTTTTCAATAATTTTTATTGAATAACCGCTTTCTTTTACAACATTATATAGTTCTGATTTTAGTTTTTCATCAATTTCTTTATCAGTTGATATTTCAAGTATACCTGTTTTATGCTCTAGTTTTTTACATATTATTTGATTGCCTAATCTTTCGTGTATTGCTTCTTTTAGCAATATTTCACAAGATTTACAATGCATGCCATTAATCGTTATTCTGTATATCATATAAACCCTCCTTTATTCAACAATCAATTTTCCTACGAACATCCACATACCACAATGATAGTAGTATGTTCCTTTTTTAGTTGGCGTAAAGGTTGCTGATGATTCTTCTCCATTATAGGATGCTAACTTAACATTAAACTCGTCAATGTATAGTATTTTTCCACATCCTGCGTTTTTTTCTGCTGAAAAATGGAAACTTACTGGTATATCTTTTTTTACTCTTATTTCATTCTTATCATATCTTCCTATTGATAGAGCTTTTACATAAACGTTTTGAAAATTTTCATTATTGAAATAATTCTTATCTTTTATGCTAATATTTTCATTACTGTTAGACGGTTCTTGAATTTTTATATCATTAGAAAAGCAATTACATTCTGTGTTTGAGGGATTTATATTAATTTCAGACTGTAGTAGTGAGTTATTAGAATTACTATTGCCTATATTAGAGTCATTATCTAATAAAAATAAGAAAACACCAGTATTAATTCCAATTACAATAAAAACCAAGATTATTAATATACTCATGTATTTGTTCATAAAAATCACTATAAACATTATATAACAATATTTCATTTGTCTGAAACAATATAATATAATAAGTGAAACAATGAAATTCCAGCTAAAAATGAGTAATAGGATTCACGTTGCTTTTACGATTTTAGTTATCTCAGTTTTCATTTTTCTTACAACTATCTTAATTGTAGCTTATATGCTATTTTACGAAAATAGAAAAGTACCTTTTTTTCTTGAGCCTTTTATTAGGTATCATGTACACTTTATGTTCCTCATGGCTTTATTTGGTGTCTTTTCAGGGTTGTTATTTTATTCATTACTAAATAAGTCAATCAAGAAAGAAAAAATGCTATTGAAAGGCACTGTAGAAATAGTTAAAAAATTTTTAACTGATGATGAAAGGAAAGTTATCGATCTGCTATTTGAGAAGCAAGGGTTGATAACTCAATCTGATTTGACAAAAGCATATGGTTTTTCTAGAGTAAGGGCACATAGGATTGTTAAGAGGTTAGAGAAAAGATGTATTATTTACATAGACAAACAAGGTAAAATTAATTATATAAGATTAGTTAATACTTTTTTAGAGGAATAAAAGCATTCAATACATTCAATAGTAAAGTATATATTTTAAGTTTTCTTTTTTATTTTCATGCAAATTAAAAATAAGTATTTTTTATGTTTGGGTCATGCAATATTAGATTCGCGATGTTATTTAAACGAGTTACCTAAGGCTGACGGTATGGTATATTTACTTAAGCCTATTCAGAATTCTTGTGGAGGAAGTGCTGCAAATGTAGCTTATAACTTAGCGAAAATGGGGTTGAAATCTAGGATATGTGCTGCAGTAGGTGATGGTAGTGTTGCTAAACTAGTTATGTCACAGTTATCAAAATGGGGTGTTGATACTTCTGGCATAAGGAAAATGAAAGGAAATACAGGTAGAGCAGTTGTTTTAATTGACAAAGATGGACATGTCAAGGTACTAGAAAGCATTGAAAATGCAGATAATTATTTCAAGCCTCCTATAAAAGATTTCAAGAATGTTTTTCATTTGCATATGACAGGGACAAATTTCAAATTATTGCAATCTTATTCAAAAATGGCTTATGAATTAGGAATTTCTATTTCATTTGATCCAGGTCGGTCAAAAGTTAAATTAGGAATACAAAAGCTTAAACCAATTTTAAAAAGATTGTCAATGTTGTTTTTAAATAGGAATGAATTAGGGCTTTTAGTTAATGCAACAGTTGAAACTGTTGATGATGTAAAAAAATATTGTAAAGATTTGTATACTCAGTTTGGTTTTATAATAGTTGTTAAAGGAGGCAGCAAGGAAGCTATTGTTTACGATGGAAAAAGATTCTATATCAAGAAACCTATAAAGGTAAAAGTTGTTGATACGATAGGGGCAGGAGATGCTTTTGACTCTGCATTTATAGCATGCTATGCGCATACTAACGCAATATCAAAGGCTTTAGCCTTTGCTATAAAAATTGCTTCTCTAAAAGTACAGAGATTAGGAGCACAGGCATTACCTCCTAAACCTATTGTTAAAAGATTGTTTAGGCAATACTGTAGTTAAAAATTTGTCTGCGGTATTTATTAACATGGATGCATTAAAAGCAAATAGAGAAATTAGAGCATTAGCAAATATTGAATATGAAGTTCTTGCTAAAGAATTAGATCAGATTATTACAACCAAATGGTTTACAAAATTTCAAGTATGTGATAAATTTGAAAATCTATTTAGATTGAAAATACAATCACATAATTTGTTGATTTATTTACCTAAATCAATGTTCTTATTTAATAATCAAATCCAAAATGAAGATTTGAAGAATTTACTCTCTTTTCAAACAAACAAATTTACTGATGAAATATCAAAGTGCTTGGAAAATAAAAAAGTAGTTTCTTTAAGAAAAATAGCTAATGATAGAATCATAAGTGTTAATTTTCGAGAATATTCATTAATTTTTGAGTTATTTGGAAAAGGTAATATAATTTTAGTTTCAAATAATGATAATAAGATAGTTTCTTGTTTAAGAAACGAGGTTTGGAAAGACAGGAAAATAGATGTAGATGAAGAGTATAAAATGCCGATTTCAGAGAGATTGCCAGAGAATTTTTCTGAATTTAAGAAATTTATTTATCAAAATGAAAAAGATTTCATAATTGTAAGATTAAGTAGATTACCAATAGGAATAAACTACATGAAAATTATTTTACGATTTTTGAATATAGCTGAAAAAGAAAAAGCCATTTCTTTATCAGAAGAAAAACTGGAGAAAATATGGAATTCTATTAATGAATTACAAAGGCATATCAGATTTGTAATCTTTAGTAAAGAGCTCAGCAATGGAAATAATTTTGATGAAGAATTAGATTTTTCTTTTTTTGATATTACCAAGTATTCTTTAGATAATGAATATCAAATAAAAGCTGAATATAAAAATTCTTCTGAACTATTATTTAATGTCTACTATGCTGAAATATTGAAGTTGGTTTCTGAGAATAAAGAAGACTTATCTAAAAACATAGAATATCAAAAGAATATTTTAATCCAAAAAATTTCAATGAAGGAGAAAGAAGTAGAGTTAATAAAGAGATATTATTTTGAAATTCAGGAATTACTAAACAAAGTTAAGAATACAAAAGATAGCATAGGATCTTTTGCTAATCTTTCTTACAAAGTTGAATACGATGATAAAGGAACTAGAAAATTAATAATTAGCATTAAAGAATAAGACAAGTGAGCTTAATATAACGTTTAGAGCCCCAGGAGGGAATTGAACCCTCGACCTATCGCTTACAAGGCGATCGCTCTGCCGCTGAGCTACTGGGGCATTTTTAGAAAAAATTAGAATAATCATGTATCAAATAATTGAATGATTGAGAATAAGCTTTTTAATCATATTTTGAAAGCTAACTAAGGAAAAAAAGTAAATTAACGCAATAAGAAGAAACGCAAAAAACAAAAAAAAGCTATTATTAATTCTTTATTTCAAACTTAGACTACTTTACCTGTAATAGTTCCCCTATCTGTGTAGTTAAAGCCAGATTTTAGATCAGTGTATGCTAAGTCAATATTTGCGGAATAAGATTTACCTGTTGTTAATCCTGTTATGCCTGTTACACTCACAGTTGCTGTTTTTCCATTGTCTATTTGTTGATTAGGAGAACTTGATGCAGTAGTTGTGCCAAGAGTAACATTTACGGCAGTAATTCTTATATCACTTCCTACATTGTTTTGTAATTGAAGTTGCAAAGTTCCAGTACTTGATAATTGCCACGCCTTTACACCTACATTAGTGAATCCAGAGGCCTTATTACCTACAAAAGTGCCTTCGTCAAAGATTCCTAAGCCAAACAAAGCACCTACTACGATAACAACTATTAGTAGTGCCCAGCCATAAGTCATTAGGAAATCCATTCCTGATTGTGCTTTTACCATTAGACCACCCTTTTTCTTAATCCATTAATGTATTTAAGTTTTATAAATTTATTCTTATTATTCAATTCCGTTTTTTGTTATTTTGAATTCTATTCTTTTAATATCATGTGCACAGCCTTTTACTTTAAGTATTTCAATGTATCTTTTGGCTTTATTCTTTTTTCTATCAAAATCTATCGATAAATGAAGATGTGAATTTGCAACGAATTCTTCATATCCTGAGTAGGAATAGCTTTTTTGTTCATTATTTACATCTGAAACTAACAAGCAATGGCAATTTAAATTAAATATTTTTCTTTTCAAATCGCTTAAGTTTTTTCTTATGCTAAATATATCTTTTGAGTTGGAGCTAATTAAATTAAGTGGGTTTATAACAATTCTTTTTATATTAAGTCTGTCTTTTTCATCTTCAATGTATTTAATAATAGTTTGCATGGAAATTGTTTCAGGTTTAATAATTTCTAATTTTTTCTTTTGAATTAAGTTTTGCAAATCCCAAGAAAAAGTGTTAAGTAAATAAAGAATTTCATTTTCATCATCTTCCAATGAAATATATAGTCCTGGTTCATCAAAAAACTTTATTCCATTTACTAGGAATTGCATTGAGAAGATTAGTTTACCACTCCCTTCTGTACCTGAGAGTAAGATAAAGTTTTTTTCAGGCCACTTAGGTATATTTGCATCTACTTTTTTGATTCCAAGTTTAAAATTTTGTGAATTACTTTGATTACTTATTTTTTTCATATTCACAATAATAAGAGTTACGTATTAACTTTATAATTAATTTGTGTTTTGAGCTATACTTTATTGATATTTGACATAAGTTATAATGCTTGGATAATCTTTGTATATGTGCCCTTTTCTAATTCCTACAATAACTTTGAATTTTTTTTCTTCAGCAATTTCTAACAATCTTTGAGTTATTACTCCATCAAAAACAATTGCATACCCATTTTTAATTTCTTCCAATTTCTTTATTATGTCTCTAACAGGAATTTCAATTGGTTTTTCGTTTTTAGTAATGTATATTCTTGCTCTTAAAGTATTTTCAAGTTCTTCAAGTTCTTTGATATATTGTTGAATATCTATTTTTTCTTTTTGTTGTTGTTCTTGGAACGGTTGTTCATTAGGAGTAGTTATAGGCATATTATTAGTTTGTGATTGTGTTTCTTTTTCAGAAAAATTATTTTCATCAGTTTCTGTAATTGGTTTAGTTCCTTTTTTTGAGGTATATTGTTCAAATGGAATCTTATTTCTCAGACATTTTATTAATTCTTTTCTTGATAAGTCTTCAACTTCTTTGCCAGTTGGTGCTCTTGCAACAAAATCAATTTCACCATTTTCTGCTAAAGCTCTTAATATTATTTCTCCGCCTCTATCGCCATCAATAAACACAGTAACTTCTTTTTCTTTTGTTAGCTTAACTATTGTATCACTAATTCTTGCACCCCCTATGCCAATTACATTGCTTATGTCGTTTTTTAGTAAATTGATTACATCTGCCCTACCTTCTACAATAATAATTGAATCATATTTATCTAAATTAGGTCCTGCTGGTAATTTTTCAGGGCCATATTCAGTTATTTCAGAGGTTTTAACTTGCTCTCTAACCATTTCTGAGATAACTTTGCTTTCAGGGATTTCTTCATTTAATACTGCTCTTAGCAATTCTTTAGCCCTTTCTACGATATATTTCCTTTTTGCATTTCGTGTGTCTTCAATTTTTTCTACTTTCATTCGTGCTTCACATGGTCCAACTCTTTCAACAGTTTCTAAAGAACTAGCGAGGATACAAGTTTCTACCATGTCTAGAGAACTTGGAATAATTAGTTTTCCTGTAGTTTTTCCATGTTTTGTTTCCAATTCTACCTCAATTCTTCCAATTCTTCCACTTTTCTGTAATTCGCGTAAATCTAAATCTTCTCCTATTAGCCCTTCTGTTTGGCCAAAAATTGCCCCAACAACATCAGGCTTATCTACAAGTCCATTAATTTCAAAATTTGCATAAATCATGTATTTGACTATGTCAATGTAAGTTTTAGCCATATTATTCACCTCATTGTATATTCATTAAATTTGGCAATTTTTGTCTGCATCTCTTCAAAGTACTTTAGTTTCAAGAATTTGCCTACTAGTTTTCTATAGTAGGTATTTGGTTTAATGCCTTGAGCAAGAAGCATTTCACTCAATTCAGAAGCAAGTCTATTACCGTTTTTATCCAAATCCAATAACAAAATAGCTTTAGTATACTTATGTTTAGCAAGAGTTTCAACGAGTTTATATTTATCTCTTGCGCACTCAAAGATAGGCAAATTTACATGTAGTTCTTCCAAAGCCAGTTTATCTTTTTTTCCTTCTACTATGATGGCTGTTTTGTCATTAGGAAATTCATTTCCTTCATAAAGCCTACATAGCAGTTTTTGAATAGATGAATATTTATCAAATTTATCGATATTTTCCATGGGCATCCCTGCTTTAATGATTTTTGAATTTTTTTGTTATGGTTTTTTGTGATATGTTCGTTCATGAAAAATCACATTTCAAAAATGCAACTTATCAATATAATTGCCGTGCAATGTTGACCTTTACATCATAGATATACTCTGCAGGCCATCCTTGCACAGCATAAATATATTGGTATGATTGGTTTTTAAAAACATTTAAAAACATATGTTTAAAAAAACACAAAAGCTTATCTTTAAATCTTTAGAGCTGATATTATTTTGATAATTAATGGCTGAAGAAAAAGTAATAGATGAAGAAAATTTAGAATTCATAGAGGCATTTACTCATAGAGGTATTCATACAAATGCACCAAAAAAAGTAAGGAGAGTTGTTACACCTTATTTACCAATTGAGTATCATACTACTTTGAAATTGGCAAAGCATTTCAAAGGGATAGGTAAAAGTTTATTATTTTTTTTCAACTACATTCCAGAATATTTGTATTCCTCAGAAATTTATATAGAACCAGATCTTTATGCTGGTATTGCTGTATTAACATTTTTTGTTTACTTTTTTGTCCTTAACTTTATTTTAGTGATTTTGCAGCTAAGTCCAATGATTTTACCTGAAGAGAAGCAACTTCTTTTATCTTTGCAATTACCATTAACAACTTTTATTTCTATTGTTTTAGCCTTTCAAGTGTTGAATTATCCTGTTTTATTATCTAAGAAAAAAGCTTGGAAAATTGACAAATACATGTCTAGTTTTCTTAGGCATTTAACAGTAGAAGTAAGGTCAGGCGCAACATTATTTGAGGCATTAGAGGATATTGCAAGAGCAGACTATGATGTAATTTCGAAAGATTGTGCAGAAATAGTGAATTCAATAAATTCTGGATTATCTTTTGAAGAAGCAATTGAATACGTAGTTTTGAAAACGAAATCAGAGCCTTTCAGAAGAGTTCTATTACAGATTGAAAGTGCTTTTTCTTCTGGTGCAAACATGGGAGAAGTTTTAATGCAGTTATCAAGAACATATTTCCAAGAGCAACAAGTTAAAATTCAGAAATACGGTAAGAATCTGGAGTTTTATTCAAGAATTTTTTTGATGGTAAGCGTAATTTTACCAGTTATGTTAACAATTCTTTTAGCAATGACTGCGTTAATGCCTGTAATTGAAATAAGTTCACAAATTCTCTACGTATTACTGATTGCTGTGTTGATCGTTCAATTTATGTTTATAACTTATGCTAAAGAGCAAAGACCAGCTGTTTATGATTAAATAACTAACAAATATAATAAGATAAAAAGCCATAAATGCATAATAATATTAAATTCAACAACTAAATATAGTTTGGATAGGTGGGTGGTGAAACTAATTGGTTAGTGCTGAGCAAAATAATATATTTAAAATACTCGAAAAGACAATTAAACAAAATTTGATATATGCGAACATAGATATTACAATTACTCAGTTTTACATAGCATCAATAACTATGTTTATTATTGGCTTTCTAATTGGTGCTTTATTACTTTCTTTTATATTCACACAAGTTAATGCCCTAACAGTGGGTTTAGTAGCAGGGATTTTAGCATCCTTATCACCTTTTGCGTATATTTTGTTTGTGTCTGATTACCGAAAAAGAGCTTTAGAAGACAGTGCTTCTGAAGCGTTATTGTTGATTGCAGCTTCTTTAAGAGCAGGGACTACGTTAGAAGGAGCAATTTCCTCTACAAGCAGACACAGATTTGGTCCCATAAAAGAAGAGTTAGAAAAAACATCAAAAGAGTTAATGTTAGGTACGAGGATGGAAGAAGCATTGTTTAATATGACTAAGAGGACAAATTCTGGTTTAATGAAGAACATAGTCATGTTATGGATTTATGGAATGAAAGCAGGAGGCAACATGGCAGATATATTAAATAATTTAGCATTTGAGGCAAAAGCCTTTCAATTATTAAGAGAAGAAATTGAAGCACAAACAAATACTGTAAAAATTATGATAATTTTGATTGTTTTGTTTTTAGCTCCAGCAATGTTAGCAGCAGCAACAAATTATTTAATTGTAACTAAATCGTTTAATGAGATGTTTAAGGAAAATTTTAAGGGAATAAAATCATTAGGAACAGTTTCTAGTGGAGGTGCGCTTATCAATAACATGTTATTACAAACTATTACAAACCCTAATTCTGGAAACAATATTAATATTCAGGATATAATTAACTTTTCTTATTTGTTGTGTATCATGTCAAGTTTTACTGGAGGTGCATTGATTGGTATATTGGCGACAGGTGATTATAAAGCAGGAATAAAATACATTCCTGTTTTTCTGATAGCCTCAATAATTGTATATTATGTAACTTTGAACATAATGTATGATCAGTTAGAAGATGTTTTTGGAGGTAATTTAAGATTTGGGCCTGATGGAAAGAAGATAGAGCCAATTCCTGAAAAGTAAAAATTTAAAGGCAGAGTGGTAAAAATATGTTGGCTTCAGATATAATAGCAAAGCTTGAAAGCATTGCACCAAGAGAACATGCATTTGATTTCGAAGTAACTGGTTTAATTTCAGGAGATCCAAACAAAGATATTAGTATATTAGGGATTACTTGGGCTGCCACAAGAGACGCAATGATTTACTTTGGTTATTTACAAGAGTCAAACGCAGTTAAAAAAGAAAATATTCCAGAGATGTTGATATTACATGAACATCCTTTTTTTGAAGAGACATCAGAATATTTCACATCCTTACCTTTTTTTTCCAAACCTCCAAATATAGGAAGAATAAAAACAATTATCGCAACTGATATTTGCACGTATGTGATGGGCTCTAACTTTGATGATGCTGATGGAGGAACTGCTGATATCATCGCAAGAGCTTTTGCAATTTCAGTTGATTCAAAGATCAAATGTGGGAGAATAGGGAACATAGAACCAATTACTTTTACACAATTGGTTCATAACTGTAAGAACATACTAGGCTTAGATGTTATAAGATATGTTACTGGACAAGCTTCTGTTAGTGATAAAGTATCAAGACTTGGAATATTTATTGGCTATGGCTTAAAAAGTATTGATGTTATTGAACAAATGTATTTGAATGGGGCAGAAGTGATAATTTCAAGTGGTTTGAATCAGAAGAGCGCAACTTACATAAGCGAATTAGGAATAAGGGCTATTGATGTTGATAAGAAAAAACTTGAAAGTCCTGCAATGAAGTTTTTAGCCAAATGGTTTGAAACAAACTTTAAAGATAGACTTATTGTTCAATCTTATGATCCTGAGGACATAATCTTTTATATGTGAAATTAGAAATCTTATTACTTGATAATTTATTCATGAATAAATAGTTAGTTTCCTGTCCAAATGCAGATGGTGGTCTGGCTTGAACTTTGACGAGGCTTTAATGAAGTATCCACATTTACGTGAATACGTTGACAAAGTCATAGAAAGAACTGGCAAACCACCACAGTATTATGAAAAGCCTACAAGAGATTTGGGACATTTAAAAGAAGTTAATTTAATATACCCAACAAGAT
>JAVZJF010000005.1:0-14290 GCA_038870935.1 Candidatus Anstonellales archaeon
CAAGAATTTGAAATAACGAAATAGAAATAAGTGATATTTTTAAGTTTATTTCAAGATATGAAAATACTAAAGAACTTGAATTGAATGTAGAAAAGTTATTAGAAAAGCTAAAAGATTTTGCGGATATCTCTGATACTTTAAAGGATTCTTTAAGAATTATAATAAATTACAACAATCAAAACTTATTTGAAGTGCATCATATATCAGATACTGAAACGATTCAATCAGAGATAGCGTTTGGGCTACTTGAGTAATCAACTATAGAGGTATCATAAAATTTATAAATTCAAAAAGTATTGTTAAATTGACTAGAATGTGGTGGTAATATGGGACAATTAGAAACTCAAACTCAAGGTATGCCTTTTACTAATCAAACTCCTAAAGGAACTGAAAGTGTGCCTCGACCTCGAAGCGACACAAACAGAGGAACTCAAACAACAGTAAGTAGGAATATTCCTAAGCCTAATGCACAAACTCAAAGAAGGTCAATTCATGAAATTAGAAGAGAATTTGAAAATACCGTGTTAAGAAATATAGCTGATAGAATATTAAATTACTATGAGAATTCAAAAACTGCTGATGGTAAAGAAAGAGCATATAAGGCTATGGAGATAGTAGAGTGGATGCTTAAAAATTTAAAAAATCCAAACTCGATAAATGCCTTGAAGCAATTTTTAGAAGCCACTTTTGGTGACAAGCAAACAAAGACTGAAAATTTTCAAGCAAATTCAGTTCTTGTAGGAGTTTTAGTTTACATGTTTAATGACGTTAATGTATTAATTAAGAGGCAAAGGGAATTATCATCACGAGAAAATTTGTACAATAATCTCTTAAATAAGGTTAAAAATTTCTTGAACGAATTTTTGCCAATGATTGCTAATAACCATGAATTGGCAAGGAAGATAGGTATTACTGTTAGCGTATACGATTCTAAAATAGGTAAAGTTTATAGTGACGGTATTGCTGCTATGAGAAATAGTTTACCTTTAGGACTACAGAACGACCAAATAATCCAAGAGTTACTCAAAGCGCAACAAGTTTATTATCTAAGAGGTGAAATGGATATATCTTTTGGCCAAAAATTATTATATCAAGCAGTAACAAGATTAGGTCTATCT
Source organism: Candidatus Anstonellales archaeon (assembly GCA_038870935.1). Classification (GTDB taxonomy): domain Archaea; phylum Micrarchaeota; class Micrarchaeia; order Anstonellales; family SKW190; genus SKW190. The sequence continues at coordinate 1,119 of JAVZJF010000005.1, forward strand.
TCCAGATATAAAGAGGCGATTAAAAACAATAACTTTTCTTTTTTTCGTAGAGATTATGGAGATGGTAATTCTATAGTTGAATTTGACCTAATGGCTGCTACAGCGACTATAACCAATCAAGGACCTTTAGGTTCTAATAACACTTTTAAATTCAACTTTGAAAATACAAGAACATATAGAGCATGGGTTTATTTATCTCAGCAATTAACTGATAAATTTAAAGATGTATTTGATGACAAAGGTCAAGCAAAGGCTGAATACAAACAGATTTTTGATTTGTTAAGAAAAGACTTAGCAATCAGAACAAACCAACCAGAAAATTCTTTGCAGAATTTAACAGATATGCAAGTGTTATTTAGATTAGCTTATCTTACTATATTTTACTCAAATACTGACAGGGAATTTTCACACATTCCTGGTATGGCCAGAGAGAATTCTTCAATTACATCTATAGAATCTTCTGTAACATTTGAATATTTTGAATCACGCAGAAATAAGTTTTGGGTATTCAATCCTAATCATACTATAGATCAAGAATTTATATCAGTTTTTGGTAGTGGATTTGCTGCTCAAGACTTAATTAAAAGAGTTGAATTATTTGCACAAACATTAAGATCTAATGTTGATCAAGTGAAAAATAGTTTGCAGGCTAGTTTGAATGGAATAGAGAATCATTACAGAGAAATTTCTGATTTGATAAATAATCAGCAATATGTGAATAATAAAGAATTACTAAAGGGCAACTTAGAAAAATTCAGAGAAGCTTCACTTCAAATTGCTGTAGAAAGGGCAAGAACTGTTTTATCAGCTACGTTTAACGGAAGTTTAGATGAAAATGGTAAGTTAACAATTACTCATTTGAGAGGTAGAACTTTGCAAGAAGCATTAGATCCAACAAAATTGCCAATATTTTTATTAAATCCTCAAGAAGATGCCGGTCAACGTGTTATAACCATTCTTTCACAGAATCAGGAAATTCAAAATATAGTTGGCAATTTCTATGCTCAACAAGGTCAATCTCTTCCACCAATAAGAACGGGCTCTGATCTGGAACAAACTCAACAAGCTTCAACAACAAGATTTGTAATTCTAGAATCTTATGCAGACTATGAAAATATTCAACAGCAAGCTACTCAACAACAATTTGTTCCTATTCAGCAAGCAGCTCACGATAGGCGAATGCAAATAGAAGCTAATAAATATTATTCTTACGATTATTTTTCAAAGCAAAAGTATATTTTGGCAAGGGATCCAAATAACAATCCGTTAATAGGAATTCTACAATTTGAAAAAACTCCTAATCCATCTAATTTAGTAATAAAATTCTATCGAATGGAAGATGTTAGCAGAGATGAAAATGGAAACTTTAATCTAAACGAGAATGTGAAGCCTGTTCATGTTGCAACAATTCAAATAAGACAAATAGGCCAAAGAAACATTAAGCAAAATGTGATTCATGGCCAGGATATTTTAAATGCACTAAAAATAAATGAACACAGTTCAATAACATTGTATGAACAGTTAGGTAGTAATACTGTGACGTTAGAATTTGTCGGTCAACAAGGAGAAAGGAGTATCGTAATTCCAAAAGGTACTGTTTTATTCAGTGGTAAAGATGAACAGGGGGAGTTTACAGCTTCTTTGATTGAAGTAGAACGCCAAGGTTCAAATATGAAACTGCGAATACGAAAAAAGTATAATGATAATCATCATATTGATGCGGTACTAAATGTACGAGAATTTTCTTATGGGGATAAAAACGGAAAGCCACATTCTTACATTACTTTTTCATTAGATGAACTTTCTAAGCTTGGAATAAATTGTTTTAATCAAAATATTCAAATAGCAGGAGGTCAAACTTTTACAGGAATTTATTTTGGCGGGGATCATGAAGTTTATGAAAAAGGATTATCAGTAACATTAACTTATCAAGACGGGCAACATGTACAAATTTTAATATCTAAAAAACAAGAAAATTTATATGAGGTAAAAATAGGTGACAAGACTTTTTCTTTGACCAAAGATGAACTTAATGCTATTTTAAAAAAAGACAAAGAAGCTCAGTCAGAGGCTAGAGTTGGCTATCTTTTAGATTTATCTAAATTAGAGGAGACAATTAAGCAAAAAGACAAAGAATTCAATTTAAAATTAAACAAAGTTAAAGAATATTCGTTGAAATATAAAGACGCTGAAACAAGACAAGCTGTTAGAAATACTGCTGAAGAAACTCAAATAACTGTTACTCAGAACCAGCAACCATCAATTACATCTCCACCATTTGATGTCGTTCAGCCGCCTCAGGTAGAGAGACCAACACCATCTCCTTGGGTTGGTGTTTCTGCCACAGTAGGAGTTAGAAGACCAAGCGTTAAAGATGAAGTAATCCCTCACTTGCAATTTGATGTTCAGCTAAGTGGTGAAGAGGAAGGTATTGTAGATGGTAAAGATATTACTAGCTATAGACAGACACAGGCGGAAGTTTTAAGAAGTGTCATAATAGGAAACGCTGAAAGAGCATTTAGAGGTTTGATAGAAGGTAATGTTCAAATTATTCAGCAATTGACAGCTTCAGCTATCGTACAAGAATTTATCCAGCAATTTAATCACGAATGGGTGAGAAGAGGTGGAACAATTAAAGACTTAAAGTTACCAGAAGGAAATGGAAATGTTTCATTATTTATATTTGATGAGAATACCAAGCAATACAAATTAAATGATCAAGCGCTTGAATATATCGCTGCTTTCTTAAACAAAAATAAAGAAGTTTTAGGTAATTATGAGATATCAAAGGATGAGTTGGCAGCTGCATTCCCAGATAAAGATAAGACATTTGCTGACTTAAAAAACGCCATTGAGGAAATGAAAAAGAAAAATTCAATATTAAGTAGATGGGAAGTTAGGTTTGGTTACCCTATTTCAAAAGATGGGCGCTTCTATGGTTGGGGTAGTATTGGTCAGTCAGTAATACGTGGTTGGAACTTAGGTTTAGGTTTGGGTGTGGGGCAACAACTTACAAAAGGAGTTGACGTTTCTTTAGAAGCAGGTTATGTTAGAAACCTTTCAACACATTATGGAGTACCTGTGGTTAATGCTAATTTAACATTAGGGCGAACTTTGTCCGTAGGCTATCAAATGAGAGGAAAACAAGGAGCATTTGTTATTGGTATTGGTGGTTGGTTTTAAAGTATAAGATAAGTAATTATTATAAAATGTTATTGGCAAATGATAATTATGGTAAAAAAATCATTTATTCTGTTTTTCTTATTTTTGTTTTTTATTTTGATGCATTTGTTAATAGCACAGAGGCAGAGCAGTGTAGTTGTTAGTACTGTAGCTAGTAATTCTTCATCTTTGCTAAACTATTCATTTAATTTTACTGTTAATTCTAATATTATAGCAAATCATTGTATTTTTGATGAGAGAACTAAACAAATATATTATTTTAGAGATGCCGTTGTAAACAAGCAAACATCATTTAATGGCTTATATAAAATAGGAGTATCGCGTGTTTCTGCCATTAGAACATATTCTTCTTGTTCACTTATAGAGGGCGATGAATGCGGAAACAATTCTCCTAACAGCAGCTTTGCAAGATTGATTTTTAATAGACTTCTTTCATTTTCTGAGAATATTGGTTTCAACAATCTAAATAGTCAAGTGGTTGCAAGTATTGGTTCAGACCCTCAGCCATCATTGACCTTAGTTCAGACAGGAACAATAAGTCAGGTTGTTTTGGAAAGAAATTTCAAAGATATCAATAATTATAATCCTTTAACAAATAAGATTAATCTTAGTACAGTAACTTGGAATGATGGTTCTTCAAATGGATTAGAGTTGTTAGTAGATAATCCCATATCTGTAAATATAAATGCCAGAAAGATATACGCAACTCATAATGTGTTTTCTTATCAAGGTACCAATAATCAAATAACCTATAACTTTCAAAGAAAAGTTGTAGATAGAAGTTTGACTTTTGGCATAAATGCACAATTAGTTGAAATAAAAAGCTCTGATGGTACAGTAGTTGAACCTGTTAATGGTAACTATGTATTACTGCCAGGAAAAACATACTCTGTTAAGTACAAAGTAAGATTAAGTGATAATTCTAACAACATTTTTGATAACAACGTATCTGCAGATTTTAGTTTAAGTGTAACAGGAAATGGAATTTCTATAAGTGGTTCACCTCTTAATGATTTATATCTTACAAAAACTGACAAAGAGATTACATATCAAATTACTACGAATAATGATTTTTCATCAGGTGGAATTAGTTTAGTTGTTTCAGACATTAGATATAGAGGAGATTCTTTTATTTTCAATGATTCAAATAGCCAAGTAAGTGTACAATCAAACGTAGTATCTGTTGCTTGTGGAGTAGATAGAATAATCCCTAATTCACAAACAGCAAACTACACAGCTTTAGTTATAAGTCATGTTGTTAAAGGTAGTCAATATATTGAATATTATCTTAATAAAGTAGTAGGTCCAGATACGGTTTCAGTAGGAAGAGGTACTCAAACAGTTTTATTAACAAAAGATGGTAGTTATAGTTTAGAATATAAACTTTTGTTAAGAAGTGATAATAACCAATTTTGTAATCCTTCAAATAAATCAGTGACGGTTACTGTTAAATTAAATGTCAATAACATACAAACAGCAGATGGAGGCTATGTAAACTATCAATCGGTTCAAAAAACTGTTCAGGTAGATAGAACACAAGAAGTAACAGTAACATTCACAAACTTTGATATAAGAGCAAATGCAAACGCAACAGTAAGCCTTGAACTTGTTAGTATTTCAGGTAATGATTGCACAACGCCTTTAGTTGGGAATCCCAATAGCGTTCAAATTAGAAATAATAGGCAATTAAGCCAATATGTCGAATATTATTTATCAAACGTTCGTAATTCATCCCATACAATGAATGTCGGTAAAGGAGTTAATATAGTCACTCTTCAAGAAAGTGGAAAGTACAATTTCACATATAACTTTACTCTAAAAAGTCCTAATAACAATTATTGCAATAATCAAAATGAACCTATAATAGTAAGGGCAAACTTAGTAGTTGCGAATGTTCAAAGTAGTGATGGAGGATATATCTATGCACCTCAAATTCAGAAAGAAGTTAGTATAAGAAGTGATGGAAAAGAATATTCACTCACTTTTGAAAATATAGACATAAGAGCAAATGTTGAGGCAGATGTATCACTTCAAATTTCCATAAGTCAGAACAAATGTGATACTCCAGTTGTTGGAGCTCCAAACACAATAAAGTTAAAATTATGGAAATCTTTATCACAAAGAGTAGAATATTCCATGCATGAGATCAAAGGTCCAAATGAAATAATAAATGTACCTAAAGGAGCAGATACAATAGCATTAACTACACCTGGTCTAAAGAATATTACATATAATATTTCTTTCCTAACTGACAATAATTTCTGTAATGCAGATTCAGAAAGTATTACTGCAGTAGTTGAATTAGTTAATACGTCAACAACATCTTCTGCAGGAGGTTACTTGAAAATTCCAGATAATGAAAGACAGAAAACAGTAGTAATAAAGCCAAGAGATGTTAAGAAAGTAACATTTAATAATATAGATTTCATGCCTAACGTAGAAACAATTTTAAGTTTGAAGTTAGTCTCCTTAACAGGAAATAAATGCAGAACAGACTTTAATGGAGTTTCTCAGAATGTTAAAATCATTATGAATAATCCTAATCTTAGGCAAGAATTAGAATATTATTTAAAAGAATTGAAGAATTCTACAGAAACTTTACAATTAGGTGAATCAGTTTCTGAGTTTAACGTGCCTGCCAACGGATACTATAACGTGACATATAATATTACTCTAACACCAAAGCCATATTATTGTACAGATAGTAACGTAGTTCTTAAACTAAAGTTAAATTTAACGATAGTAGAGCAACAAGGTTCAGGTACTGCTACTATCTCTAATTCTATAAGTAATGAATTAAAACTTAATTCTTCCGCAAATTCTGTTTTAGTTACATTTTACAATCTTTACTTGCATCACAATGTGACTGTTAGATTGAGGTTAGAAAAAATTGATTTTAACGGAGTCTGTGACACACCTTTAAAAGGAATTCCTGCTGATGAAGTAATATTAAGAAGGTATCAATCAGATACAACAGTTACTCCACCACCGCCGCCAACAGACAATATTCTATCATTTATTCAGAACTGTTTGGTTGTTTGGGGTTACTCTTAGCTATATGTATCAAAACGCAAGATAATAACAAATTTAAAAATTTTGCCACTGTCTATTATATAAGCTCAGCATAAAAGGCGATTAGTTTATGAAGAACACAATTTTAGTGATGATTTTCTATTCTTTTTTAATTCATATGATGTTCTCTCAAAATCCTTGTGATAACATTACAAATAGTGGTCTAAAATCTTTATGTAATACAATAAGAGATGTTTGTTCAGGAGTGAGAAGCTTAATTCCTCCATTATCAATGTTAATGATAATTGGTTCAGCAGTAGTTTATATAGGAGGGCAATTTACAGGAGCAGAGACAAGAGCAAGGGCAAATGTTTGGAGTAATAATATGTTAGTAGGTGCGATTATGGGTTTGATAATAGCATCTGTTGGTCCTGCGATAATAAATCAGTTGTGGTCAGCTGCAACTTCTGGTGCAGGCGGTGGAGGAGCAGTAACTACAATTACATGCTAAAGTCTAAGTTGATTTCAAAAGAGCGATTTCTTCTTTGGCCAATTCTTTAAATATTTGGTTCCATTCTGGGATTACATTAGAGTAATCTATTCCACCATATTTTTTCTCATGAATAGCCAACAGTTTGTTAGCTTCTGCGGTAACTTTTAATACGAAGTCTATTTCAAGTAGTTTTTTCAAATTCATCCTGTTAGCCAATTCTTTTATATCATAATAAATTTTTGCTTTGAAAAAAGCATCTATAACATAGTCTTCTAATTCAAAGCCATTGTCAGTTGCTCTTTTTTTCATTACAGGTGGTTCTGCAGTGAAACTCAAATTCTTTTTAAGTTTAGTCAAGTCTAAATTTTCTAAACTCCATGAATGCGCTTCAGGGTTTTTTAAGAAGTAGCATAACAATGCAGAATCTTTCATGGAATTTCTTTTTTTGAAGCCAAAAGTTTGAATGAATTCGTGATTATTATTATCGGTTTCATAAGCTTCTCCAAGGACTCTGTTAACTGTTTTTTGTCTCCCAAATCTAACCTTTTTTAGGAATGTATACCTTTCTGTTGCATACATACTAGCACTAGGAATACCAAAAACTAGTTCTAATCTGTCTTGTACATCTTTCAGGCTTTGAGCATGAAGGTTGTATAAAATAAAAACACCAGGTTGGGTGTTTAAAATATTTATAACACCTTGAATAGTGGTTCTGGACCTTATCTCGTTAATTATAATACATGAGTCACCCATTCTAAGCGATGCATTGGCCATGCTCAATAAATCTAATTCATTTCCTCCAGTTTGGCTCATACCTTCTATGTCTGAGCTTTGTACCTTCATCGCACCAATGTGAAAACCTCTTTTTCTATATGCCTTTACAGGTATTTCTTCAATATCTTGAATAGGTAGAATTCTCATTTTAGTTCCAATGGCAGCTATTTTAGCAGCAGTAAAAGAAGTTTTTCCGACTCCTTTTAATCCCAAGACTGCTTCACTGCATCCAAGGGACACCATGAGATCGTCATACCCAGCATAAAAAGGTGTCATCGCATTATAATTCAGGTATTGGCAATAAGTAAAAGGTAAGGATCTCATTATTCTTAAAGCTCCCTGAAGTTCAGAAAATGTTGCAGGAGGTCTTTGCAAGTGGCATCTCATGGCTAATCTTTTTAAAACTACGTCAACTATTGGATTTTTGTCATCAAATTTTCTATTTTCGCCTGAGAATAAGACAATGTTTCTAAAAGCATGTTCTAGTAAAGGCAGATTATATCTGTATATTGTATGACAAAGACCGAATTTTCTATGCTCTATATATATTGGACTATTTTGGCCATCGATATATATATCAGTAATATTTTCTTTATCAAGAGCTAAATTCTCTATGGGTGCTCCTAACCCAACAGTCCAGCAAGCACATTCTCTAGCAATCCCTAATGCCTGTTCAGGTGTTAAATTAATTTGTAATTGCAGAGCTTTTTCTAAAAAATAATTCCTATATTCTCTGATTTTGTTATCGAATAATCCTGCCATGTCTTCTGCTGATGGAAATGATTTACTCTCTTCTTCAATTAATTGTTTAATGTAGGGCACAATTTGTTGAGGAATGTTCTCAAGATATTTGTTTTCTATCAAGTATAGATTAGCTTCACTGCCTTCAAGATCATAAATTCTGGCAGTTATTCCATAAGGTAAGTTTATTACGCTTTCAGGGTCATCAATAGGTTTAGCGTTAGGTGGAATAGGTAAGAGTAACATTTCAACAAATTCATATTGTTTTAGTTTAGCATACTCTAAGAATAGGTCTCTAATAGTCTCTTTATTTTGCATCGCATTAATTATTTTTAAGTTTTTCAAAACTTTTAGCAGAGCTTTTCTGAGCATTCCAAATTTGTTATATCCGTCTAAGAAAACAGACCTTTGAGGTAATTCTTCACTATAGTTTTCTAATATTTCAATCGCTTTTCTTGGGTCGATAAAAAGTTTTTCATACGCTAATTTCAATAAATTAATCCTTTTATTATAATATTCATCTTGTGGATGGCCATATGTTTTTTGGTCATTCATAACTTTTTCATAATCACGTATAAAAATGACGTATTCAATCAGAGTATTAACTGCTTCTTGCTCGAAATTAATAGTAATTTCTTCTTCGTACCTCATTTCTTTCCATACAGATTGAAAAGCAGAAATTGTTTTCAAATGGCTTTGGATGCACTTTGCAGAATACATTTCGTATGGACAATGAGCACAATCCATTATTAATCTATTTCCTTCTAGAGTGGGTAAACACATATATTATTCAACAATTAACCTAATTTTTAATTACTTTCTATACTCTGTTGTATTTTGCTACTTTTTAGTATAATTAATTTTTTTGAATCAGCAAATCACCATATGTTTGTTTAACCAAACTCTTACAACAATTTTTTCTGTTTTACTACAACTAATTAAACTTGGAAAATCAGTCACATAAATTTTTGTATCAACATAGTTATAGCCTTTCAAAGAATCTTTACCATAGCTCAATTTGATTTCAATTACATTTTCTATCAAATACCAGTCGATCATGTTAAGTGTGATTATTAACAGGTTTAAACAGCTTAGAAAAATTATTAGGTTAATCAAGCTCTCAAGTGAATAATACATATAATCACTTATTAATCTCGCCAAAGCAATATATGCTATTTTTTCTTGCTAAACAAACATCATACTCAAGAAAGCAATTTTTGCACAGTTTGATGTTATAAGTTTTTTCAAATTTTTGAATATCTGACTCAAATTCTTCTTCATTGTCTATATAGTAATTTGCTATTCTCAATAATCTGATTATTTTAGAATTTTCGTTTTTTTCCTCCATAACAAACGCAATTAAATTTATAATAAAAAACAGCATGAAGAAAAGAATCAATGTATTAAGTACAAGATCAATTGAATACATTAAAATACCTCATTTTTACTTGGTATTATTGGCAAGAATAGCTATTAAGAGTTAAATGAATATTGCCATCAGTTTCATTAAGTTTTGATTCTAACTTTATTTTAGCCGCAATATTGTTATCCAATGTAGTAATTTTTTTGTAGATTTCACATTCCAATTGTAGTCTGTTGAAATCTTCAAAATTTTTTATATAAACTTTTTCAGTTAGCGTGTTTATTAAAAAAACTCCTATGATAACAGACAGACTAAAAGTTATTAGAAATTCTAAGCTATCCATAAGCATTCACTTCTGAAATACTTAAATATGCAAAATTTTCTACTTTACCTAAAATCGCAAGTCTATTATTTGGAAAAAGAACAACTTTCTTAGTTTCTGGAACGAATATATAATCGCATATTTTTTTACAACTTATACAACTATTTGAGTTAATTTTTTCAATCAATAATATTTTTTTTTGATTATCAGATTCAACACAAACAATTTGTTTATTTTCTAAATTAAGTTTCAAATCTAAAAGAATCATTTTTTCCTCAAATTTAGTTTTAAAATATTCAATTTTTGTTTGCTCATCTTTTATCTTGTTATATTCTTCAGAATTTACAATGCTTGTTATAATATTATTTATTTCTTTAGCTAATTCTTTTTTATCAGATTCTTCGTAGAAACGAGCAATAGCGTAGTTTTGTGAACCATAAATTAAAGAATAATAGTGAGAATAATTATCATTATATAATGATAAAAAAAGATTTGCGCAAACTAATAGAAGAAATATCAAAATTATTATGTAAAACATTTAAAACCACGTGCAATAGAACATAAAAATAATTTAAAGATATACTATTATAGAAATATATTGTCTTTCTAATTTAATAGAAATTGATTTGTTGTTTTATAGGAAAAAAGGGCCCATAGCTCAGCTTGGTAGAGCGGTTGGCTCTTAACCAAAAGGTCGTGGGTTCAAATCCCACTGGGCCCGTAAGTGTAATTGAGTTCTTCTAATAAAGTGATTTCTGCATAAGGGAAACTTTATAAATTGCAAATGCTTTATTGTATTTGAAGAGTTAATCATTTTGGGTGGGTGCAAATGCTAAACCAAGAAGAAGAAAAAGAAGTAAGAGTGGCTAATTTATTTAATGCTTTGTTAGGGCCTGTAATTTTAGCAGTTTTTATAGGTTTATTAGCAGTTACTTTACTTAGTCAAGGTATTGATTAATATGTTGAAGGAGTAAATGAGGTAAATCTATTAGCACAAATTTCAGGCTCAACATTGTATGAAAGATTGAGTGAACACTATACTGACCAGCAAATTTGGTTAGCTGTTTTTTTCATTAGTTTTTCAGGTGCTGGAGTTATCGGTTTAAAGTTCCTTTTCAAGGATGAATACGAAACTGCTGTAAGAAATAATGATTTCGAATCAGCAATTAAAAACGCTTCTCTAATGTTATTATTGCCTCCTTCATTGCCGCTTGCATTAGGCTTTGTATTCCTTTTACTAAAATCAAAGGCTTTTGGGGTGTTCGCGGTATTTGTCATAATATCCTTGGTTGGTATACTTTGGAATTATGTTGACTATCATAAAGTTTATTCAACTCTTTTAGACATGGCAAAGGGTAATAAAGGTGAAAGCGAAAAAGAAAACAAAAAAGATACTAAATCAGAAACTAAGTCCAAAAAGTCTTCCACAAGCAAAAAAAAGAAAAAATAGGTATCTTAATCATTTAACGAATTCGAATTTCTTTTGAATTTTAATTCAGAATCTATTAGCCCAAACGCGTAATTAATACACCCCCATGCAGTAAAATAATCTTTTTTCTCTAAGTAATATTTTGCATCATTCTTATACATAATGGCTATGTCTAGAACAATTTTATCAACTGTTTCAACTGTTTTTTTATTTTTAATAAGTTCCTCAAATTCTTCTATGTCTTTTCTAACTCTTTGATATTGATTTTCTACAATGGTTTTTTTTGCCAAGTTTATCACATTATCAAATATAAATATTATTTTTCAAATTGCTTTTTTTCTACAAATTCTATTAACTCTTTTTTGTTTGCAAAATATCTTCTTGAAGGTTCTAATATTTTTATTAGATATTCTGTTATAGCATTTTTCAAATCCATTGGATGTAATTTACCTTCTTTATAGTCGTTGCATAATTCTGCAAAATTATAATAAGTTATTTCTCCTCCGAACTTCTGAGGCCTTTCAATCTTCAATTCTCTATATTCATTAATAATTAATTCTGCTAACTCGATTATTGGATTATTTAAGTCCTTCGCTGGGCAATAAGCACTTTTTATTTTCATTCTTATTTCATCTTCTGAATCATGAATAAAAATACAGGACATTGGATTACTCTTACTCATTTTGCTCGATATTTGTGAATCTAAGAGTTCATCTTCCTCGAAACCCATTCTTTTAGGCCCCTGTAAACCCATTAATAATTTTGTGTGAATCGCAACTCTCTTTCTTTCTTTTAATTTGTCTTTTATGTCTTTGTAAAGCATATGTACTTTTCTTTGGTCCATTCCTCCATGCATTATATCAACATCTAAATGAATAATGTCTGCACATTGCATTGCAGGATAAACTATATATGAGCAATCATTGCTTAAATCAGAAGAATTTCTGCCCATAATAGTTGTACATCTTAACATTCTATTCATAGTTGTATTTCTGCAAATGTCCAATACTTTTTTCCAGTAATTTGAATCTTTATATACTTCACTTGCTAATATGAACTCTGTTTCTTCTAATCCTAATGATTTCATTGCTGGTTCAAAATAACTTTTTGCAACTTCTTGAATTAAATCTAAATTTCCAGAAAATTTATTATTTATCCAAGCATGATAATCAGCCATGAAAATAGTTGTTTTTATCCCTGCTTTTTTCAAATGCTTTATTTTGAGTGAAGTCATTAATCCTGTGCCTAAATGAACTTTTCCAGAGATTTCAAAACCTATATAATGCTTCAATGTTTTTTTTGTTTCAAACAATTCTTTGAGCTCTTCTTTTGTTATACATTCAATAGTAGGATATTTTAAAACCAGGCTAATTTTTTCTTCCAAGTCCATGAATCTAATATATTGCTATTCATTTTTAATAATTGAAATCAAACTTATTATCATATGAGTGAATTATTGGCATACTTTAACAAAAAAAACAAAACATTTTATTCTGATGATCCATATACAATCTCTGTTCTGAGAAGAGCATATTATGGTAAAATTCAAAAGTCTGTTCTTTATCTTGATTTAATTGAAGTTTTTTATTTAACGGAAATGAGGAATTTAATCGTAAAAGATGATACTTCATTAAGTGAATTAACAGTTAATGAATTACTTTACTTGGCCAGTAATATAAGGCATTTCTTTACATTGTATTATGCATATAGAGATTGGAGAGAAAGAGGGTTAATTATTAATTTCTCAAAATGTTTTGAAACTGAAAATAAACAGATTCAAGTAGAATATCCTACAGCAAATGAGATTATTTTACAAAAAAACAAAATTAAATGCTATTTTTTAATTCAAGATGCA
>JAVZJF010000006.1:0-13651 GCA_038870935.1 Candidatus Anstonellales archaeon
AGTAACTGAAAGAATTGAATCAATTGTATTTAGATTACCTCTTGGTGATCCTGTAAAATCATGAATATAAACTTCGTAAGTTCCTTGCTCTAATGATGAGAAATCATACTGTCTAATAGCTTCTTCTAAAACATCTGCAATATCCCTACGATTACTATTTTGGCCGTATATGTTTGGTCTCCTTGTTCTTATCGAAAGCCAAGTTGAAAATTCACTACCTCTTAGATAAGAAGTTGAATCAACTTGAGACTGAAAGTCTGAAGCCATATTTGTTAATGATTGGCCTTTCCTCTCTAATTGAGTTCTTGCGTCATCTAATCTTGGAACAACAAAGTAAACTCTGATTCTCCTACCATTAACTTCAAACTCTCTTACATGTTCCTTATCACTTAGAGGCAATGGCCTTTCATCATTTATTCTTGGTGATGCAGTTATTCTTGAACTATCTGGACGAGTTCTTTGCTGTTCTGTTTGTTGCCTTTGTGTTGGCTGCGATTCCTCCTGAGATTGTTGGCGCTGTTCTTGTGGTTGACTTCTAGGCTGAGGTTGAGGGATTGGAGGTTGACTAAGCCTAGGTTGATCATTTATTACATAACCAGGTAGACTTCCTGGAACTGGTTGACTTAGTTGTCTTTCTTGTATTTGTTGCTGCTGCCTCTGTTGTTGATTCTCTCTTAAAAAATCTGTCCATGATCTTTGCTTATTCTTTTCACTTTGCTCAGTAGGAGATCGTGATTGATGCATTGACATATGTACACCTTTTATTAATGGCAATTAATTATCTTCTTCTGCATTTATAAAATTTAATATCAAAAAGAGAGCAGATAATAAAAAACTACAAGTTAAATATGTACTACTCTACACGAATTTAATTAAACCTCTACCTATTTCAGAAATATCTGAACCAAAAATGCCTGAAAGGGCTCTAGTTAAAGTAAATGTAAAAACTAAAGTAGCCAGAAAGCCTAATATCGTCTCTTGCCACATCGCCATAACCATATTATATGCTCTTAAAACAGTATTATGTATTTTTTGATAATTTTGTTGGACATGAGCTTGCATCGAAAAGTAAAAATTGAAATCGGATATTGCACAAGGATCCATCGCAAATTCTGATGGAGTAATAAGACACTTTGATGCAAAACTTTTTGCATTTCCCATGAAAACAACTATTGCCAATGGGAAGAATATCCATAAAACTATACCCAAAGCAAGTAGATATGCACCTATTGGTCTAGTCAAAGTAAATGACCTTAATATTAAACCAACTATGATCAAAAACGGCCCAATAACTGTTAATAATCTTAACACATGGATCATAGCATATAAAAACATAGACAAAGTAACTGTTGGGGAACCGACTTTTTTAATAATATCTATGGGGATTTGTAAAGCTGCCCCAGTAGCAGGATCAAAGCCTCCTGACTCTACAGAAAATGAACGAGCAACTGTCAAAGGCACTAAAGTCTTTCTACCATTTTCCCATATCGAATAAGCACAAAATATATTTTTTCTTAAAATACCCTCTGCAAAAACTCTGTAATCAGAAGGATTGATTTTCATGACAATGTAATCTCCAGTTGCCTGATAATTCGAGCCCATTTGGATTACTGGCTTTGATATCAAATAACCTCCTAACAAGGCAGGTATAAGCCTAGGATAACCTAGTGATAGAAAAAAAAGAGAAAATACTGATATAACATCTCCTGGACCAAATATATTAAATAATTTCTTGTAATTAGGAGAATTTCTATTAACATCAACGTGAAACTCTAACTGCTGAACCGATGGATTTGTTAACCCATATGAGTCCCTTGCAACTTGTCTTGCAATTGCACTAGCTAGTTCGTCAAATACTAATAAAACACCAAATAAGAACATCATGAAAAGGATAGAAACAACTATCTCAATAATTTGTGCTTTAGCAAATGTTTTCAATTTATCAATAGCAAATGAATATGCAACTGAGTACAAAATAGCCATAGCAAATAATACCAAAAATAAAAATAGCAAAACTATTAACTCCCAACCATCTGCTATCTTCGCTGCATTCGGATATTTAGTAACAACATCCTGATAACCAGATGAAAATAACAAACCTGACAAAAGCAAAATAAAGAAATTAGAGAATAATAGATAAATCACTATGAAAAAAAATATTTTCTTTCTATCCTTTTTAAAAGCATTTATTGGCATAATATAATCACACTAAACCATTCTTGTTAATAAACTTATATCCATTTCTTCTCCTAATAACTTGGTCATGGCCCTAACAGAACTTACTACTATTAAGAAATTAATTGTTTGAAAAACAACATCCACCATTAAAAATAATCCTATTGTCATGATTGCATAATTAAATGTTAATCCTGGAGCACCTACAACAAAAGCACCAACATCCAAAAGCCTTTGTAAAAAAGTATTCAAATCTTGAGAGCTTTGGGCATTCGGATCATAAATCATATCCGCTGTCCATTGCTGATAACTAATTGCATACTCTATCATTTTTGTTGATAGTAATTGAAAAAAATCGCCTATAAAAGGAGCTGCGCTCAATAATAAAACTAACATAAAAGTAAGTGTACCAAAAACTAGAACGATTTTAGAAAAACCAAAAACGTAGAGAACTATAAGAATTATAATTGTAATGATAAACATCCTAATGAACAAATAATAAACTTGATGATAAACAGATTCAAAGACTAACTTAGCATTTAAAGTTATCAAAAAAGGATAAACAAAATTAAAACCAAAAACTAAACCTATTAAAGCGCCTCCAAATTTCCTAGTCGGTTGAAAGCATCTGAAAAATATACCCATAGGAAGCAAATAATTAAACATGGCATATGCTGAATAAACTAAAACCCTGAACAATACCATATGCACTAAATATAAATTAACTAAAACGCTTATGAAACTATTAAAAGCTTGTGCTTGTTGACCATAACCAGCCATAGGATTAATCACTATACCTATTCCACCAGCATATGATTGCCAAGTAATATCTGAAATTCCTAAAACTAATTGCAAACTACCTAACATCAAAAGACCATAACTATGCATTATTCTTACTTCTTCAAAATACTTCTCAACAATATTAAACATTGAAATTTCTGTAGGATTAACAGTGGTACCAAAAATCCTGTTCAAAACATTTTGATCAAAAAATACCTCAACGGGAAATTTGCATAAAAATTGAACTGCCCCTGCTATCGAAATCAAAACTATTATTGTAAAAAGTACTTCAAACAATTCTAATCGCAAATAGCCTTCTATATTGGGCATGTCTAATAATTTACCTATAAAATAAATAACTAACATTAAAAAGAAAGAAAACAAAATTCCAACAAAACTTAAAATGAACCAATTAGGAAATACTGAACTAATGAATGCTGAAGCATCTAATGAACTGCCAACAACCTTACAGAATAAATCTGAATAATACATATTATAATAACCTCGCAATAGCAGCAAGATTGAAATCCGTACCTAAAAACTTAGCAATAGCTTTTACACATAATAATGTTACGTAAATGTTAATTGCAGGCCATATAAGAGACATGATTACAACCAAAAATATTGTCTCTTGAAACAACACATTGAAAATTAATGTGGATAAATACATCAAGGTACTAATGTTGAAATATATAATAAACAAAGATAATAAACCTCCTAAAACTTCTCCAGCGAAATTAAAAGCCCTAAGAGCAAAATTTCTAACACCTGCCCCTATCTGAAAATTCCAATTCCTTATTCTACTTATGATTCCTCTTACACTCGCATTACTTAAAGTATCAAATTCGTTCGATGTAACAAAAGTTAATAACCCATGAAACCCTAAATGCAATCCATAAATCGCTAAAGTGCTTTGCAAGACATATGCAAAATTACTCAAAGTAATAGATGCAATTGTAAGTTCTTTGTTAACATCACCATATACTTGCTTTGCATAAACTGCATTTAGATTCAACATCATGGGATAAACAACCAATAAACCCAATATGACAGAAATTATTATGTTTCCAAACGGTTTCGTGAAAGGGAATAGTCTCAAAACTATTCCTAAAGGAAGCAATAACTCTAAGCTATAACATTCTATAAAATCTATAACATAACTTTGCAAAATCCAATGACCAACTGCTAGATTCGTGCCTTGTAATAATACCGCTATTGCATGCAAAATTGGATTCAAAGCATTACCAAAACTAATTGAAAAACCTATTAATTTTATTCTAAAATGAATTGAAATTGATGCTAAAAGAGTAATTATCGCGTTTAAGAAATTCAAAGTCATTGCCAATAAAATTGACATTGCTCTCATGAAATATACGTAATACCTTGCTGATTGCAGGTACAATGGCCTATCCGTCATAAGGTAATTTGACCCTGGATTACTATATAGTTGCTGAGAAATTTGAGTTGCAAAAGGCCCTCTTGCTATATTAGGATAATTGTTCTGCAAAAATGATTGGTCAAAGGCAGAAGGCAAAGCATTTGCTAATCCCATAAACATGTTTGGATTTCCAGGAACTGTGAAATACAATGCAGTGAAAAAGAGAACTATCAGTAAATTCAAACCTGTCTCTCCTAATAAATCAAGTGTAATTGTTCTAATCTGATTTCTATCAAATATACTGGCAATTATTTCTAAAGAAGAAATAAAGTATAGTGCTAAAAGTATTAACAAGAAAGCTAAAACGATTAGTGCAGACATCCATAAACCAGAAGAAACTAAAGCACATTGCTGCGAAAAAACAATGTTGGTTAAGAAGATTAAAATAAATAGCTTTAATGTGAATGAGCGAAAGTTCCTAAAAAATAAATTCTCTAATTTAAAACCTTCTGCATTAAATAATCCTTGCAAGACCTGCAATATCTTTATCCCCTCCTAATAACGGAGAAAAGTTCTTTATAAACACAACCGTTGCTAATACTCCAAAAAAAGTCAGTATACCTGCATATAAAATATAAATACCTACTTGCTCAGCTATCCCTCCTGGAATAAATAAAGGTGGTTCAATGTTAGCAAAATCCAAATAAATTTTTTTGAGTAATAAAAATTGCATTGAAACACCAATAAGTGCCATTCCAACAATTGCTGCTGCTAGAACTGCCTTAGCACCTACAACTAATGGATCTAAATTTGATAAAAGTATCCCTAATTTTAGTAAACCTGTTCGTAATCCACTAAATATTTTACCTATTCCAGTATTTCCACCTACCTTTGATGTAAAAAAATCTGTTATATCATCTAATATATTACAAAAACCAAAAGTCACAGAAAGAAGTAACCCAGGCACCAAGAAAAAGAATAAAGGATGCGTATCTCCAAATAAAGTGCCTTCTTTTAACTTAAAAGTTGGTTTAATACCATTAGTGGTCAAATATGTCATTAATAACGCTGCTTGATTTCCTATAGCATAAGCTTGTACCGTTTTATGCTCTGCCACATAAGAAAATATTAAAAATAAAAATGAAAACACTAACGGATAGAAGATATAAAGCCCTACAGAAATTGATAAAATCAACCCACCTATTCTTCGTGTAAGGAAAAATGACCTTAAAATAAAACCTAATAAAAGCCCTATTGGAAATATGCCTATATGAATAATCAGAAGAAAATTCTGAAGTAATTTAGTAACGTTCAAGAGTTTACCAAGAATATCTACACCATCTCGAATTGAAGTGGCAATGTATTCCAAAAATGCTGTTGGATTCATTCCTATATATGGTGAAGCAGCATTCTTCGCTTCTATGCTTAAACTCACTGTTGATAAAACTGCATACTTATCATAAACTGCTATCATGTCCTGGAAATAATACATGATGTTCCAAGAAATTGTGTCAAAATATAAATTTGCAACTGCAAAATGACAAGGGAATGGATAAGGATTCCCCGTAACAGGATTCTTTATTCCACCTTCTGGCCTGGGATAATAATACACACTATAGATCGATAATTTGTCTAATATACTGGATGCACCACTAATATTACCTAAAAAATTCATAAAAAAAAGCATCAGATACTTTACTCCAACAAACAAATAACCTATTGCCCCTGATGCAACAGAAGCAAAAAACATTGCTATGTCAGTACCTGTCACTGGTGTTACTACTGCCTTCATTGCCTCCATGTAAGCATACTTAGTTGGAGATACGTCATATACGTAATTTCTAAATAAATATCCATTTGGAGAACTCAAATCACAAATTCCAGGATACAAAGTTCCTATATTTAAACTATTAATAAAAGCTTCAAAAACAACATTAAATGAAGTAATAAATAGTACAAGTATCATCACAAGTAATACAGATAATATTGACTGGAAAAATTCAGTTTTTGCAAATGCCATCATCTTGTCATTTGACGTGATTCTTCCCAACATGTATGCCAAAGCAGAAAATGTTAAGCTAATGATTAAAACAAATATTCCTATTGCTAACATTGCAGAAACTGATAAAGGATCCGCAACTAATAACTCTAAATCAGAAACAGGAATTATTCCAAGCATGGCATAAAAATTCATTACAAAATTTAACATCTTAAATTATCACCTATGTTTAATCATTTATGTAGTTAAATTAATTAAAAACCTATGAAGAACATTGATAAATGTCGATGTTAGAACAAATGATAGTGCAGGTAAAAATATACCTTGTAAAACTAACCAAGAAATTGAGAATATTGTTTGAGGGAGATATAAAAAGAAAAATGTAGTAAACATAAAAACTAGAACAGATTCTCCCAATACCGCTCCTCTAACTAAGTTACCAATAAATCTGACTAGTCCTGCTGTCCCTGAACGCATGCTAAAAAACCTCTGCAGAAGTAATAATAGACTATATGTCCCTAACAAAGCATCTGGCCGAGTAAAATCGTTCCAAGAATAATCGATATTTAAATGCAATGACAAATCTTTGATTTTATTTGCTATCTGCTCAAATTTGCTTAACCCGTCTTGAAATTCATTATAATAAGGACCCAGGGTATCTGAAGCCTTGCTAGGATCCTTTAATCTACTCTCAACTTCTAATACATCTCTTAAGAAGAATGTGTCTGGTACTTCAATTGAAGGCTGGGTATTACTCGTACCACTCAATTGCTTTGTATTTGAAGGAGTTACAACTTCGTACTTAATCGTATTAGGTATCATGTATTGTAAAACAGTTACTGCGTGCATGACATAAGTAAATACAAAAATTGTCTTCAAACCTATGGCTAAAGCAATTAAAAATGTTCCACCATGCCTAAAAGTAGGTATTGTTCTTAAAAATAATCCAACAGGTAAAATTATTGCAAAAACGATTAGGTCTAAAGAAGCTAAGATGTATCTTTGAAGATATAAACTTGGCACAAATAATGTAAAGGAGGTATATAAACCATTTGTAAAAGCCATTCCTAACGTACCTACCGCCCGTGGCAATTCTATACCCTTCTTTAAACCCCAACCTGTATATGCTACCCTCTGACCAAAAGCACTTATAGTCTCATAGATTAAATTCATTTTTTTGATTTCATAGGCCTTTTCTACTGCACCGTAAGTGTTATCAAATAGCAGCACTTCAATGTAATTTATTGAAAGATTTATTGGATTACATGAAGGTATCATATTTTGGGCATTTGTTGTCATTCCACAAGCAAATAAATTCATCATCTGCTCAAAGAAAAATATGACACCTAAACCAAAAAGCAATAACAATAAGGTCATAACTAATTGATAGAGCTCTACTTTTGCAAAAGCCAAATATTGCTGATTGTTTGTAGCTTTGCCTAGCATGTAAATAATGGCAATTACTGAGACCATAAGCATAATTGCAAGTCCATTTATTGTAAATATAACAGCAGTAATATCTACTGGCACATTAATCAGTGATTGAAAAAGTATATTGAATGATAATATGATTGATGAAAAAAAATGTAAATTAATAATGAACATACTACTAAAACCTCTCTAAAAGTCCAAACAAATCTGTTTCTCCTCCTAATGCCTCAGAAACATCTCTATACGTTGAAATTGAAATCATTACAGACATTATTAACTGAAAAAACGCAAACATGATATAAATAGATTCTACTGATAAATTGTGAAATATCTCTAAAGCAAAACCATTATAAATCTCATAAGAATTTATCATCAATAGCAATACCTTACCCATCATCAAAACAAAATCTTTGACAATTTTTAAAACTTTGGAAATGCCTTCTGCTGCTGAGCCAAACTTTTGCCATAAAGTATTTTGGTCAGATATAGTTATTTTTGTATTCTGCTCTAAAATCTGTATAGAAATAGACGGTGCAAAAGTACTGTTTGGATTGTTAGAATTAATGTTGAAAAGATATTTGTAATACTCAGTTGCATTTGGATCATCAAAGGATTTCAAAATATCCTCATCTAATTTCGGTTCACTATTATGGTCAAATAAAAACCCAATTTGATGAGAAATTATCGAAGCATCGCCACGATCTTTCTCAGAAATTACTGCATCTATTCTTAAATAAATCTCGTGGCCTAAAAGAACTGTTAAAGGAAATACATAATACATGACAATGCTTAAGGCCAATATAGTTGTACCAACTTGCCTAAATATAGGAAAAACCATAAATGCTAAACCTAAAGGAATAAGAAATGGCCAAGCAACAGAATAAACAAAATCTAAAATTACTTTTATGATTAATAATGCAACATAAGCATAGGCTATCATATCAACATACATAGTGTGTAAAGCTGACACTATGTCTAAACCGGCTGCTGGAGCTGCACTCATAGAAATTTCTGAATTAATTAATGAAACTTGATTCGCTATATCGCCCAAACCACTGTTCTGATTAGGATTAGCCCTATTACCTAAGAAAGGAATACTCTCAATTAAACCAGGTATGTTTAAACCTACTAAACATTGAGAAAATTCGCCAATCGCATCTAAACTAACATAAGAAACTGCGTAGTTAATTGATGACAAAATACCTATGGTGAACTCTAAAATCTCAAAATGTATGTACATGTTAATTAGTTTCATTCTGAAATCATACAAATATTCTGAAAGATGTATATGTAAATCTACATTGCCTGTTAAAGAATAAGTTATTTCGTTTAATATCGCATCTAAAGCTGCTAAGACAAGGAAAATCACTATCGTATAAATTAAATAGACTATCTCTGTTTTAGCATAAACAACTGCATTCTTTAAATTAAAAGCAGAACCAATCATGTAAGAAATTGTTATCACACTTATCGAGATTAATAACCCTAATCCATAAATGTAAATAAGTGAGTCTGCTAAAGGAACACTTTTATTCGATGAAAATGGCCAATAACTCAAGAAAATAGAATTAAATATTAATACTGCAAGAATTATTTGAATTATCCTTCTTGAATATGACACAAATTAATTTTACTCAATAAGTATTATTAATTTTACAACAGATTTTATTTTGTGGATTTCTTAAATTTCTTAAAAAACCTATTTCATAAAAAATCTTTTTATCAACAGTACATAGAACAAAGGTTAGAAACAGCAGAAAAAGCAAAACAGAGTGGTTATTATAACATAAAAGGAATCATAGTACCATATTCTCTCGGAACAACAGGATTGACTGAGATTATAACCGAATTTAATAAGTCCTCTTGGAAGCAAAGTTATCAACGAAATCAAAAAACTATTACTAAACAAGAGCAACTCTATTTTTTAATATCAGATTTTTACCAAAAATGGACATCCGAGCACTTAAATGGGTTACAAAACATATATGCAAATCTTGGCATTGTACTAATAATGGATAACTATTTGAAAGCAGTCCAAAGATTTGGGATCAAAAGAACAGATAATAGAGTAAATTTTCATCCTGATTATCTACTTCTAGCTGGGCTGCTTTTCTATGAAAGTGGAGGAAAAGTTAACTACGTTTCAAAAGCTAATGCTAAAGGACTCTTCCAACTCCAGACTGCTGCGTTTAAAGACACTATGAGCGATTTAGATTTATTACCAAGAGAGTTGTTGGAAGCACTAAACATAAGTAGCAGAGAAATAAATCTACAGAATATTAAAGACCCAAGGGTGAATTTATTAGCCAGTGCACTCTATCTCAGAAGACTGTATGATGAACATAAACAAACTCGGAATAGCATTGCTCTTTCAATTATAGGTTATCTATGTGGTATGCAAACTGTAGCAACCATTATATCGAATACTTATAAAAAACACAGAAGAGCTACGAATGGCTCTTCTACAGAAATATTAAATGAGAATAATCTCAATTTAGTAGATATTATAGATTCAATCAAAAGTAATGAGATTAAAACTTATTTACTTAGGATTTTATCATCTTCTATGATTATTAACATCAATAATTACTTAACAGAACTCGTTAAAGGCGCTATTGAAAAACATAACTTGACTGATGAAGATATTTGCAATCATTTTGGAATTAGTAAAGCAAAAATTGACAGAGCTGTTGAAATTTTTAAAGATAACTTAAACGAGCTTCAAATATACTTTCATTTCTCAGAAAAACAAAAACAAGAATTGATAAAAAATGCCACATATTCATTTGTCGCTCTTGCTATTCAAATAATAAAGAGCAAAAATTTTGAAAAAAATGTTAATTCAGACCCATATATTATACATGTAATGTTCGAAAGACCTAAAGAATATGCTAAAATCATTGGACTAGTAGATAAACTTGATGATGGAAACAGAGAAAAAGAAATAAAAAATTTTGTTGATAAAATAAGGAAAAAACTACAACAAAGACAACAAATTGTTAAAAATGCGCAACCAAACCTGTCATCAGTACCTGTTAAAAAAAATAAACGAAAGATATCAAAAACAGCCGTACCAGTAACTTTACATGACAATTTGCATGATAAAAAAATTGTTCTTTCAAGAGATAAAATACCTCTAACTACGAATTACGAATACGGTAGAATAAACGCAAGATTTAAATTAAACATGACAAATCCTATCTCGCCTTTAAAAGACAGATCAGAATTAATTGCCACTGATGGAAAAATAAACGCTCAGCCTTTCTTCGGTGCAAAAAGAGGAATAGGTAGAAAACACAAAGGCCTAGATATTTATGCGCCAATTGGAACCAATGTTAGAGCAGCTCAAGAAGGAATTGTAATCTATGTCCAAAACGAGGACATGTATGGTAAAGATCCTAAAACCTACAAAGACAATCCTTACCTTAATAGAAAAGGGAATGTTAATTTTGTACCATATGGTAAATTCGTTATTATAAAGCATAAGATGAGGGATCCTCCAGGATATTATTATACCTCTTATGCCCATCTTCAAGAGGTCAAAGTAAAAAAAGGCCAAGTGGTTAAAAGAGGAGATATTATAGGCACAGTTGGAATTTCAGGAAATGCTAAAAATGCGCAAAATGCAATTGAGAATTCTCATGTTCACTTTGACCTGAGAATCCCAAAACCCATTAGAGACCCTAAAACAAGGAAGTATCTATCTATACCTCCCTATGATGGAGAAAATTGCAAAGCTGTTGATCCACTAATTATGCATTGAAATTATAAAAAAGACTTAATATTACCTATATGAAAACTATGTTTGAAAAAATATTTAACTGCATAAAACAACTTCTCTGTTTGAGTAAAGAAACATCGTTTATCAAAAATCTTATTTTAAATTTGTTAGTTTTTTCAATAATTTTTCTAGCTGCTAATTTCTTTTTGTATGAAAAACACAGAATTTCTATACTCACTTTCTTTGATTTACCAAGGTTACTCATTTTAATAATCCTTGTACTATCAAGTTCTATTGCATCTTCTATTGCTAAACTTGCTCATAACTTCACAGGGTGTAAAAGATTCTCTGCTTTCGACATCAGTTCAACTATTTTAAGTGTGTTTGCTAATCTATTGACCATTTTTAGTTGCACTGCTTGTATGTTCTTCTTTGTCTCATATTTATCGTTTTTTGTTTCTGTGTTCACTATGTTAAATGATTTTTTCATTCCAATCACTTCAATAACAATTTTAGTTAATGTTTTAATTATTTATTACTCATGCACTAACTTAATTGGAAAAATTCAATGCTAATACATAAAAAACTAAGGAAACATTTTGATTTACATGGATTCTCAAAACAATCAAATCATTGGCAAAATTATATCAACACAGAATACGCCCAATACAAGTGAGTGCTTTTTCTTAGTTCTAGGAAAAATAAAAAAAGGACAATACATAATAATCAGAAATGATGATTTATCGTATATCGCTTTAGTAAATGAATTATTCAGTGCCAATAAATATTTTGAAAGACCAGAAACTGTAATGGACTACGAAAAAGTTATAGACATTAGTTCTCATTTTCCTACCGATGAATGGGATTATACTATAGCAAATTGCAGAATATTTGGAATATTTGATAATGAAAAAAAATCATTTGAAAGAGCGTATGTTCCACCTAAACCAGGGGATTATGTAATTGAAATAAACAACGAGTTATTAGAAAAATTCCTTGGTTTTGTAGAAGACGGACTAAACATAGGTACTCTTAATAATCATAACGTAAATGTTAGAGTAGACTTAAATAGACTCTTACAAAAGCATTTGGCTGTTCTTGCTATGAGCGGAGCTGGAAAAAGCTATCTGACAAGCATCATAATAGAAGAGCTCTTAAATAGAAAAAAAGAACAAGGGAGAATAGGAATTGTGTTAATTGATGTGCATGGAGAATATAAATTTCTGAAAAACATTTATCCAAAAAATGTTGAAGTATATGATGCTGAAAAATTCAGAATATCATTGAAAAAAATAAATAGCCTTTTGATTAGCGAATGGATAGAAGGAATTACTGTACCACAATTAAGAGAATTTGAAAACATATTAAACGAATTCAAAAAAAATGCAAAAATTGAAATGAAACCATTTGGTTTAACTGACATAGAACAAAAAGTATTAGAACTAGAAGCCAAAACTCAAAAGAAAGAAATTAAAAATTTGTATCCATTAATAAAAAATTTGAAATCTCTGAAATTATTCGCTTTTTCAGAAAAACCATTGCTTAAAGACATCGTTAAACCAGGTAAACTAGTTATTTTTGATTTCTCAAATTTGACAAACGAAAGAACAAAACAAATAATTGTTCATTACATCTGTTTGAATCTATTTAAGCTAAGGAAAAAAAATTCTATATGTCCATTTTTGTTAGTAATTGAAGAAGCACATAATTTCGCAAAAGAAAAAGCCCATAAATATATTTCAATTCCTAAAAGCGCTATCGAGACAATTGCAAGAGAAGGAAGAAAGTTTGGGGCTAGTCTTTTACTCATTTCACAAAGACCTGTTAAATTATCAACAACTGCATTATCGCAATGCAACACCCACATAATAATGAGAATCTCTAATCCTTTTGATCAAAGACACATAGAAGAGAGTGCAGAAGGCATAGACCAATATGTAATTAATTCACTGCCAAATTTACACGTTGGTGAAGCAATTATAGTTGGAGAAGCAACTAACTATCCAGTCATGTTTAAAGTAAGAAAAAGAAACTATGAAAACAAAAAAACTGAAATTTCATTGAAAGAATTAGCCATAAAGTTCGAAGAGGCTTTAGAACAAAACAAAAAAGATGTTGAGGCATTTATATAATATTAATATGATGTGATACTATGCGCAATGATCAT
>JAVZJF010000007.1:0-13407 GCA_038870935.1 Candidatus Anstonellales archaeon
TAAGTCATTTATTTCTTTGAAATGTCCTATATCTAGTAAGGCGAGTTTAACTTGTGTAGATCTTTTAACCGCTTTACGAATTTCTTTCAAGCTTTCTAAAGTTTCTGCCAATAGTTGAGAGATTTGTCTTCCTTGTGTTTCTGAGTACCAATAATCGTACATTCCATAGAAGCCTTTTATTGTCATTTCTATTCCCTTCAATGTTGTTAAATCAATTTCTTGATCTGGGCTAATTTTTTGCAATAATAATTGTCCAACTTTTCCGATTCCGAGAATAATAGGGGTTGGGGGTAATTCTTCCGTTTCTCCCATACCAGGTCTTTGCATTCTTAGGATTCTTTTTTCACCATCTGGCATAATAATTCCCAGAGTTCTGAATTTTGCTCTTTCTCCACAATATAAGGAGCTTCTTCCTATGTCATCCAAAGGTAAGTCGATTTCCAAAATTGCTAAACTGTTTTGTTTTAAGCCATTATTAACGGCTTCAGCAGCGACTTCTTCTAAAGCCAATCTTCCGAGTCCTAAGCCTCTGAATTCTTCTTTAACTCCTACATATCCAATAAACAAGAAGCTGGTTTTTTTACCATTATCTTCAAACTCTAGTACAGCATCTGCAGATGAATATGCAATAGGAATAAACCTCATGCCAGTGCTTTTACCACTATTTTTTCTGTAGCAGATAATTGGTTTAACATATTTAACTCTAAAATTATCTGAATCAGAAAAGTATGTACCATTGGCAGTGTCTAAGACATAAGATAATAGGTATCTTTTTGGTTCAACATCATCACCAAATAGCTCTTTTTCTAGTGCATATACTTTGTCATGGAATCTTACTAAATCGTTTCGTGAAATTTTTCCTTTGTGTAAAAGTTTTGCTAATCCTACTAGCTCTTGGACATAGAATCTGTCGTTATCACTAATTTTTGCTTCTGATTCTAAAATAGCTTCTGCTAAAGGCTTCCTTCCAGTTGGAGGTAAAGAAATTCCTTTAGCTCTTTGAATAAACAGAGCTCTTTTTTGTGCGATATTCATTTACTTACCTTTATTATTTCTTATTTTAGTAATATCTATATTTAAACTATTTTTCCTTTACCTCTTACTACCTCTGAAGCTACTTTTATTCCTTCCTTAGAAGAGTTTATAGCATCTTTTAGTTTACCTAAAGCAATTTGCCATTTTGCTACTTCGCCTTGCTTAGCATTAGTGAAGCTTTCTGCAACTTCTCTAATTATAGGATGTGTATCACTTATTCCTAAAACATCTTTTGCTCCATGGACTCTTTCTAAGTGATAGGCTAATTGTGAGATTCCATCAGAGGCCTTTGTTTCACCCACTTTAATAAATCCTTCGATTGTTTCAGCCTTCATTTTCATTCCAGTATCAAAGCTTTCTAACAATCTTTGCTTAACTCTTTCATCATTAATTCCTGCAGCTTCGACAATCTCCTTGAAACTCTTACCTACTAATGAATCTTTATTATCTTTCATGAATTTGATTAATTTACTAATTTCAGAGTCCCAAATTTTTATAGAATGTTCTCCAATTAATGCTTGTTCAGCAGGAATTGTAGAAGTTGTTGATTGGTGTTCAACATTAACTTTGGTTTCATGAGGACTGAGTTTATTGAATGTGAACCATCCAACTATAGTACCTATAATAATACCAAGAGTCCATGTTAGGAATTGGAACCATTTACCTTTACTGCTTGCTTTTTCAATTTCATCATTAATTAATTTTTGAGCAGTTTTTACATCCTCTTCACTTATGAATTCAGGCTTTTCTTGGTTTTTTATAGCTATTAGAGCAGCTAGTCCTTGTACATGATATTCTAAAAATTCTTTCATTTTTGCTTCATCTATTGGCTCATGTGCTGCTAAAGTAACAACTCTTTCTGCTATCGCTTTAGCATATTCTGTTATTAATCTAGAGTGGTTGGTTAAATAGCGTTTTAAAGCTATTAGGTTATCTTCTAATAACATATCTGAGAAGGAAGTTGATATATCAGTTCCTCTAATATCTGCGCCTAATTTTCCTACATTTCCTTTTCCATTTAATGCATTAGATGATGCACTTGCATTTAAAATTTCAAGAGTGATTTCTTTCATTTTGTTTTCTGTTCTTTTTAATACACTTGTTTTTCCTATCATATCTAAACCATTTTTTACTGCAATTCCTGCACCAATTCCTGAAACGATTCCTGCAAGCCAAGGTAATCCTACATAGCTCATAAGATTTGTACTTACTCCAGCAACAGCTAAAGCAGCAGGAATTCCGATACCTAAAGCGGCTCTTCCTATTGGTGATTTACTGCTTTTTACTACTTCTAAGCCTGGTTTATTAAAGTCTTGTTCTGTCATTGCAGGTTTTTCTAATTTCATTAAAACCCACGCAGGGAAATTAGTGAAGAATAGAGAAACGCTTCTTGCTAGATTAGATTTTTTGCTTATTTTTAGAGATCTTTCTCTTATTACTCCTAATTTTTTCATAGTTTCAGTTACATCTACTTGAGCATGTCGTCTTTCAGATTCTACGGAAGGAGTGGGTTCTGTCGGAATCACTTTTTCTAGTGCATTTTTTATTTCTTCGATTCTTTTAGTTGCTTCTTCGTTGTGAGCTAAATCATTGATCTTGTCTTCATAAGTTTTCTTGAAATTTTCGATTTTATCGATGATTTTTCTTAAATTTTCTAATCTTTCTAGGGTTGATTTTTCTTTTTCATATCCTTCTTTGTCTACTTCAGGCGATAAACTTGATACCTTCATTCTCTGATTACTAATTAAAGTATCTAATTTAGAAATGTCTATATTTCCTTCAGCATCTATAAGTTCATAAGGTACTCCAATAGTGCGAATCAAAAAATCATTTAATTGATATAGAAATGCTATTTCAGTTTCTTTGGTTTCAACAGGCAGTGCTGCAAACTCTGCTTCTTCAAAAATAGGGATTATTTTCTTACCAGCAGAATCTTCTTCTTTTGTCATATCAATAAATCTGTTAAATACGTCTACTGCTAATCTTTTTTCACTATCATTACTATTCGCAGAAACAAAAGCACGTATTTCTAGTACTATTTCACCATATATGTTTCTCAAATTGTAATATACAGAATTTCTTTGGTGATCACTATCAAACAAAACCATATTCTTCACCTTTTTTCATAATATTATTGTTATTATATATTATGTTATAATGTCTTTTTAAACATGATGGTTGCGAATTTACGACAAAATTGCACAAGTGGCTTTGACTCTATTTGATTTATTTCTCTCTAACAGCTATTTAATCTGACACGATCAATAAGGAGAGGCATAATTCTAATAGTGTTTAAATTTGTTGTTTTTTATTCGTATAAATCTTTTTTTTATTCAAACTATTTCAAAATTGTATAATTCTTTATTCATAGTCAGGAAAGCAATTTTTGCCATATTGAAAATGTCAACAGCTTTTTCAATTTTCTTTCTGATTGGTAAAAATACTTATCAAAATTTTTTTGCCTCTTTTTAAATATGATGAAATGCAATTACTATCCATAAGTTGTGACTCTATTTAGTTCTTTTTCTTGATTGAGGTTTTTTCCAAATGCTTAAAATAGTGAATAAAAAATTTATATAGCTAGAAAAATAAATAAGATTGATGCCTAACAAAGAGGAATTAGGTCCACAACTTTTAAGGAGGTTTGGAGAACAGCAAAGTTATGGTAAATCTGACCAAACTTTTTTGAGAAAAGTGGTAATAGGACTTACAAAATCTTCTTCAAATATGGGTTTACTGAATGTCCCTGTTAGAATTAGAGAAATTAAAGATCCAAGGGATATCATAATAGCTTATGAAAATTATTCACCTAATAAGACGATGGTACTTTATTCTTTTCCAAGAGGTATTCAAAATGCACAGAATTGTTCTACTTATTCTTCACCACCTCCAGATTTGAGTCATATAGATTTAAGAAATTTGGGTTTTTTAGGAAACCCATTAAGAAACGTTTTTATAAACGAGGCTATAGGCCCTAACTTAAACAATTTTCGAGAGGTTTTACAGAGAGGCGCAAGAATTAGTAGCTTACAAGGAGCAAAAGATCTTTTTGAAGCTGCTTTTGCACTTATCAATTATGATATGCGTAGTTGTACAAATGTTTTCTTTAATGTTAGACCAAGACTTTATTCAAAGGAGGCATTAAGAGAGCTGTTTATTGCTATCGAGATATAGTATGAACTGCCAGTTCAAGTTGCTTTCGAAGTTAGAAGAGGCGGTGGTTTTGTTAATTATGATTCAGAAAAAAATATAAGATTAGCGAGGGAAGGAATTAGTCATGCCGTTTCAGTTATAGGTTTTGATGAGCAGAGAAACGTAGTGAAATTGTATAATTCTGGTTATGGAAGGCAAACTTTAGGATTATCTGAGATGCCTTTTGAAGAGTTTATTGGTTTATTGAGAGCAAGTTCAAGCGTTAAGATAGAAAATGAAGTAGTAAATCCATCTTATTTTTTTGATGAATTTCAGTTTGCCGTTGAACTAGAAAGAGAGCATAAAATTACTGTGGTAAAATCTGAAAAAGAATCAAGAGTTGGTGAGGCTTTTTTTATTTATCAATATGATTCACATAGTCAAACAATGACTCCAAAATGGTTAGTTGAAATACCTTTAGGAAATAGAAGTACATTTGTAGCAGATTTGGCAGTTGTTGGTCGCGTAGCAGAATTAAATTATCCAGAGTTCAATTTTGAAATTTTTGATAGATTTAACAAAACGCGCATCTTGCCACAAATAGGTTTAACTTTTTCAGATAGAGGTGTTGGCGGTTCATTCATGTTTTCAGGTACACCATCTATTTACAACCAAAGTAGTATGCATATCATTACTTATTTAGGTCCTTCAAGACTAAATATTTTTCATAACCAGACCTATTCTTCAACAACACATGTTGATATGTTCACGACAGGAGGTAGTTTGAACGTAAATTTAGGTAAAATCGATGTATCTGTCGAGTACTTGAAATTAAGAGAGAATAATACACCATCTCAGGTTAATGCGAAAGAACCTTCTAATCAAGATGAAATTCATAAGAATTCTCATTTGGTTATAGTTGGAACTGGTTATTTTTCTGAACGTGTAGATCTCGGGCAAAAATCTGGCAAAGAATTATTAGTTGTGAAACTACATTGGCCAATCAAAGATGACCAAGATATGTTCGTTGTTTTTAATTTTGATAATACCAGAATGGAAAGAAGTGAATATCGAAGTGAAGGTTATAAAGTCATTTTGTGGGACCTAGTAGAAAATCAAAAAGTTGACGTGCGCGTACCATATAACACGCAGTATTCTCATTACAAAAATGAATTTAGAATCTCAAATATTGATTTTACATATACAATAAAATTAGGAGAGAACAAAGATCAACAACTAACAATCAATGGAACTCTCAGTGGTCCAATCTCAGTAGGTGTATCTTACAAAAAAATTTACTAATCACAAAAAACTTTAAAAATCCATTACTTCTAATATCATGTCATACTTATGAAGTATTAATTTATTTAGGCGATAGTATGGCAAGGATGCATGCAAGGAAAAGAGGTACTGCTAAATCATATAAAAAGCCTTTTAGGCCTATTCCTGATGATCTAGAACTAACTCCAGCAGAAATAGAGGATTTAGTAGTTAGTTTGTATAGGCAAGGTAATAGCCCTTCGCAGATTGGAATCATTTTACGAGATAAATATAAAATACCTGATGTAAAAGCTATTTGTGGAAAAAAAATAGTTGAAATTTTAAAAGAGAATCAAGTGGTAATGGAATTACCAGAAGACCTATTGAGCCTTATTAGAAGAGCGGTTAGAATGATAAGGCACTTAAGAGCCAATAAGAGAGACATTTACAATACAGTAAGATTGACATGGGTAGAATCAAAGATTAGAAGACTTGTTAGATATTATAAAAGAAATAAAGTTTTGCCTGAGAATTGGAGATATTCACGAGAAACAGCTGAATTAATAGTAAGATAGTTGGCTTAAATTTCCACGGTGGTTAAATGGTTACTAAGAAGGTTGTTGATAAATGGAAATCAAAAAAATGGTTTAACGTTATTGCTCCTGAACTCTTTGGCAAGAAAAAAGTTGGAGAAATAGTCTCTTCTGATGAATCTAATTTGATTAACAGACGAGTTTCATTCACTTTAGATAATTTAACAGGCAGTTTTGCTTTACCAAATCCATATACTATTGTTAAACTACGAATAGTAGATGTTAAAGGAAACAATTGCTATACTGAATATGATAAGCACGAATTAGCGTTTTCATATTTAACAACACTCATAAGACGAAGGAAAAGTTTAATAGATTATGTTGAGAAGTTCAAAACCAAAGATAACAAAAATATTAAAATTAAGTTTTTTGTTGTTACGCAACATAAGTGTAGCAGAAGAACGAGAACAGATATTAGAAACAAATTGAAAGAGATTTATTCGCAGAAGACGAGTGAGATGACATTAGAAGATTTATTGAGCAATCTTTTCTTCGGTAAATTAAGTGTAGAGACATATAATCAAATAAGAAAGATATTCCCTATTGCAAGATTTGAAATAAAGAAAATAGAGACAATTAGATCACAGGAGAAGAAGCAAGAGCAGAAGATCAAGACAAATGTAGATGTCCAATCGTCAAAAGTTGAAGACAAGTCAACAACTTCAACAGCAGCTTCTGTTTAGTCGTTCATAATTTAAGATATAAGTGAATGAGCATGTTTGATCCGAGGCAAATGGAGCAATTAATGAAAAGGATGGGCATAAAAACAATCAGTCATTCTTTCGATAAAGTAATTTTTATCAAAGAAAATGAAGAGTTAGTAATAGAGAATCCTGAAGTTGTTGAAGTAATCATGCAGGGTCAATCAACTTTTCAAGTTTCAGGAAAGCTTCAAAAAGTCGTTAAAGCGATTGAAAACAAAGAAAATAATAAAAAATACAGTGATGAAGATATAGAGATTGTTATGAATTCAACTAATGTTTCTAAAGAGAAGGCAATTGAAGCCTTAGATAAAGCAAACGGTGACATATCCTTAGCAATTATCAACTTGCAAAATGAGAAGAAATAGCTGTTAAATAAATTCATTTGGAATTTTTAAATTTGATTATCTGCTGATTTGGTTGTTTCTTCCTCTCTTTTTGCTAATTCATATGCATCATATGCGAAAGCAAAAGCTGCTATAAACACACTTAACAAATATAGTATGTCTGTAAATATTTTCTTGTATTCTTCTTCATTTGTGAAGTAGTAGATAAGTAATAATAGTTGACTGGCTAGAATAAGTATACCAAACAATAATCTTTTTTGTAGAACTAGATAACCAGAGCCTGGTATAAAAAAATTTAAAAACACACTTAAGATCATTTTTTGGTTTTTATTTAATTCCATAATAATCACTCTTCTCACATTAATATCAATCAATTATCCAAAATAAATTTGAACCCATAATTTATTAATCCTTCCTTACCGTCTTTATTAAGAATTCTAAATGCTTTTCTTACTTTTGCTCCGATGTGAATTTCATCATCTTCGCAATCTACTATTTGCGCTAATATTAATGGCCCTTCTTGTAGTTTAACTATAGCCAAGTAATATGGCGAAAAGAGTTCATAACCTTCTGGTGCAACATTAACTTTTGTAAATGAATAAATAGTACCTTTTCCAGAAAATTGATAGTCCGTTATTTTTCCTTTTCTTCTACAGTTTGGGCAGAAATGCCTCGCAGGAAAAAATTTTTCTTTACAAGTTTCACACATAGAGCCGATTAATCTATATCTTTGAGGTATTCTTCTCCAAACAAGTGCTAAATTTTTTTTCATAGTATCACCAATGAGTAGAATTATCTGTCTGACCTATTAATGAACCCTTTTTAAGATATTTACTACAGCAGTAGCTCCTGAACCTCCAACATTATGAGTCATACCTATTTCTGCATTTTTGACTTGTCTTTTTCCAGCCTGGTTTCTTAGTTGCATACACACTTCAACTATTTGTTTTATACCTGTTGCACCTACAGGATGCCCACAGCCTTTTAATCCACCGGATGTATTAACTGGCAATTTTCCATCGTAATATGTTTGATTTTCTCTCATTGCTTTAACAGCTTCTCCTTTCTTGAAAAATCCCAAGTCTTCAAGGGCTAAAATTTCAGCGATGGTAAAGCAATCATGTACTTCAACTAAATCAATGTCATTCAAGCTAATTTTAGCTTGTTTAAGTGCTTTTTCACAAGCTACTCTTGTAGCTTCAATTTGGGTCAATGATTTTCTGTCATGTAGAGCAATTTGACCACTTGCTTGACCACTGCCAATTATTTCTATAATCGTATCAGAATATTTTTTGGCTTTTTCTAAAGCTGCTAAAACTACTACTGCAGCTCCATCAGTAATAGGTGAGCAATCAAGCAACTTTAAAGGGCTTGCAACGACTTTAGATTCTAAAACTTCTTCAACAGTTATTTCTTTTTGAAACTGAGCATATTCGTTCATACTAGCATGTTTATGATTTTTAACAGAAACCAATGCTAAATCCTCTTCTTTTGTGCCATATTCGTGCATGTGTCTCCTTGCCATCAAAGCATAAATGGCAGGAAAAGTTGCACCTTGGAATAGTTCCCATTCTTCGTCTCCTGCTCCTCCTAAGACAGTTGAGATTTGAGCAGTATCTAAATCTGTCATTTTTTCTGCTCCTCCTGCAACAACTATGTCATGCATACCTGAAGCAACTGCCAAATAAGCATTCCTGAATGCCAAGCCACCAGAGGCACAGGCTCCTTCAACCCTAGTTGCTGGAACAGGATTCAAGCCAATGTAGTCTGCTACCAGAGCAGCAGTATGCTCTTGTCCAATCATTAATCCAGGAGACATTGCACCAACATAAAGTGCATCTATCTCTTCTCCTTGAACATTTGCATCTTCTAAAGCCTTTTTACCTGCTTCAATAACTAAATCTCTAAAACCTTTTTCCCAGTGCTCACCAAATTTAGTTATTCCTATGCCGATAACAGCAACTCTTCTCATTTAATATTCACCTCAAATTTTTAACTTTTTCTAATCTTCTAAACCCTTTAATTTGCCCCTGTGCTTAGCGTACATTCCATAAGTCAAATATTTCTTTCTTTTTACATAGTATTCTAGCCTATGGTGCTCTTTTTCTGTTTCTCTAAATCTCTTAATATTGTCTTTTACTTCTAGTATAAAAGCATCACTTCCAGCACCTGAACCAAATGAACAAACAAATATCTTTTCATTACCTTTGCAATTATCCAGGACATTAGCTAAGCCAATCATTGATGCACCACTATAAGTATTACCGATCTGAGGGGTTAGTAATCCTAGTTCAATTTTTTCCTTAGGTATTCCTAATTGTTTTGCTGCAAGCAAAGGAAACTTTCCATTCGGTTGATGAAAGACAAAGTAATCATAATCATTAACTGTTGTTTTCGTTTTTTCTAATAATTTTTTAGTTGCAGATAAAACATGTCTAAAATATGCAGGTTGTCCTGTAAATCTTCCTCCATGTGATGGAAATTCAACATGTTGTCTTCTCCAAAAATCAGGAGTATCTGTGGAAAAAGAGTAATGGTCTATAATATCAGCAATAGTATTCTTTTTGCCTAAGACGAATGATGCAGCACCTGCACCTGCGGAATATTCTAAAGCATCCATAGGTCTTCCTTGTGAGGTATCGCTTCCAATTGCTATTCCAAAATCAATTTTGTTTGAATCAACCATTGAATTGATTATTATCAATGCAGTTGTACCTGCTTTGCACGCAAACTCTAAATCTGCAGAATAAACACTTGGAGAAAAGCCTAAGGCTTCTTGGACAATAGTTGCACTCGGTTTAACTGCATAGGGATGCGATTCGCTTCCAACAAAGATTGCAGAAGCCTTTATCTCTTCTTTAAATGCAAGTTCATACCTTTCCAAAGCGATTCTTGAGCTTTCTACAGCCATAGTTACGGTGTCTTCATCCATACCTGGAACG
Source organism: Candidatus Anstonellales archaeon (assembly GCA_038870935.1). Taxonomy (GTDB): domain Archaea; phylum Micrarchaeota; class Micrarchaeia; order Anstonellales; family SKW190; genus SKW190. The sequence goes on from JAVZJF010000007.1 coordinate 10,011, forward strand.
CTTTTTTCTATTAAGCCTAATCCGTTCTTAATTCTTTCTCCTTCTTCTCCCCAAACGTTGGCAATTTCTTCAACCTTTATTCTGTATTTAGGAACATATGCTCCATAGGAACAAATACCTGCCATTAAACCACCTAAAAAAATTAAATACAAATAACATCTGAATTAATTAAACAGACAAAACTTTCTTGATCTCTTGTACAGACATGTCTGTTGTTACTATTGGAATCGTTTCTTTTTCTGAAATCTTTATTGCCAAAGGGTCAACATGGTCTAAATTAATGAATACAACGAGTGCAGGTTTTATTGGATTTGTTCTTACGACAACCATAGGACTTCTTCCTGTTGTTACTCCAGTAAAAATAAGTGCCCTTTCATTGGTATCTCCATAAATCTGATGTAATTGATTATAGGGTACATTTAATATCACGTTTAAGGAATCCAAAATAGTATATCCGAAAATTCTTAGACTTTTTAATTTTTCTGCATTTGTTATAACTTTTCCATTGATCTTTTTGACAAAATTTTCGGCTGACATGTATTTGCTGAACTCGTATAATTCATAGTATTTGCTAACGTTTGAACTTTCTTCTTTTAATAAGCTTTCAACTACTTTAGCTCCGTTTTTGATATCAATCAACAATAAAGCCTCACAAAATCTTTTGATTACTTTAGCACCTGGGGATTTCCTTCTATTTGCTTCGTAATCACACAGTGTTGATGGTGAAATTTTCAATTGCTGACTTAATTCGTTTTGTGAAATTTTAAATATCTCTCGCCATTTTTTCATGGTTTCTCCAGGATTCTCAGATATTACAATATCACCACAAATCTTTTTCATTATATCCAAATATTTTTTGTCTATCATAAAAATATCACATGATAAATTCTTTCATTCAATCATATGTGAATAACATTTTTATATCTTTCGTAAAAAACGAATAAAATTCGTTAAAAGTCAAAAATGTTTTGCTGGATTAATTTTCTATTTTTTCTAGCCTTTTTTTTTTTAATAATATTAACTTAGTTAGTTTAAGCATTCTGATAAATTAGTACCTAACTTCATTTAACTAAATTTATCTTGAAATTGATAAAGCAGAGTTAACAAACGATTCTGTTTTATAGAATAACTTATGCAATAATCTTATATGATATGCGAGCATTAAATGATTTGTGAGCGAAACAAGGTCGTAAATATTTGGTCTAATGCAATGAATACAGGCATATCTATTTAGTTTATTATTTATATTTTCTTATCAATTTCTAAATAAGCTTTACTTCTTTTTTAGCTTATTTTTCCCTTTTCCACAACCTTTATAAATCCTATAACAGATATTTATCTCATGAAGTATCTTTTAAATTCTATTAGAGTGTTTAGTTTTGGTATTTTTCTTGCTTTGGTGTTTTTCTCATCTATTAATTATTCTATAAATATACAACCCTGTGAAGATGGAACTCCATATTACAACTGTTCTATAAAGAATCCAGGTTATTTATGTTTAGCCTCAGGGTTAGTATTTGATGATAGGCCTAATGGTTGCTGTTCAAAATTGGGAGGTACTATTCAAAGTGGAGAATGTATTATAAAATGTCCTGACGGAACTTTGCATGGCCAATGCTCTACTTCGCAACAATATGGTGCTCCATACTATTGTAACATGGGCAAATTAGAAAAGGATCCTAATAAATGCCCATGTCCAGAGAATTATGAGCGAAAGGGTAATGATTGTGTATTGAAGACAGGGTGTGCCTACAATAACCCTCCTTGTCAATATGATCAAGTATGTAACAAAATAACTAATCAGTGTATAGACATTTGTGATAGAAGAACAGAAGTTTACAATAATAAAACAGGCAAATGTGAGCCAAGACAATCAAATGTAAACACATCAACATCAAGTACTCAACAAAACCAACAACAAGCAAATACTTCACAGAGTCAGAGAGAACAGGTAAACATAAGTGCAAACATTTCTGCATTATTTGGTGAAGTAGGAAGTTTGAATACAAATAAACCTAATAATTCTGGAGCAAGTGCAAGTTCCTCAAATTGCTGTGGAACATTGTTTATATTAATTCCATTGGCTTTCGCACCTTTTGCCATAAGGTTTATTAAGAAATGATTAAAGTATTAAAAATTTAGAATTAACTTAAATTAAGTTTTTGCAGCTTTTCTCAGTTTTGCTAGCGAATGCCCCTTGAAGACTTGTCTAATTATTTCTTCGTTAACTTTTTGCGCATCTAATTTTCTTAAAATATTTTCGTATTTTCTATAAGCTTTTAACCCACTTGCTAAAGCATCTCTTTCATGTGAAGAAGTATATTTATAATTTTTTGCTAAAATAGTTTTTTCTTTTTCTGAAATAACTCTAACGGGCATGTACAATTTTGCTTTAAAAACTGTTGCTAAATATTTGATTCTTTTAGGAGGATTTACGACGTCGCAGCCAATGACTATAGGATAACCATATGCCCTTATCGCGTTAATGATTTCAGACGTTCTTACATTTCTTAAAGAGAATAAGGAAATTAATTTTCCTTTTGTGTCAAATATTGCTATTCCTGTTGTTGTACCAACATCTATCCCTACAATTATGTTCAGCGAATCACCAATCTTAAACCAATCTTAACTGATCTTATCTTACTTTTAATTTTTATAAGCTTTACCGCAAATTATATTTCGCCTTTAACATTTATGTTTTGCTCTAAGTATCCCAACTTGATAAGCAGGTCTTTTATTTTATTTAAATGATTACCTTGTAATACTATTAGTCCGTCTTTAACCGTTCCTCCACAAGCTAATCTCTGTTTTAGTTCTTTGGCAGTTTGTTCTATTGTGTTTTGGTCAATTCCTTCGACAATAGTTACCAATTTCTTAAATTTCTTCTTTGTTGCATACACAACAATTTTAGACACTTCTTCTTTGTCCAGTACATTACAGACACAAAGGTCTAAAAGTAGACCACATTTAGGACATACACTAGGCAAAAAGTTTCACCTCTCTTTCAAATATAATAATATGATAAAAGTAGCTTTTTTTACCAGCCAAAAATTTAAGTTTTTCCATAATTTTATTCCTTGCTACTTCTTGGATATAGATAATTTTTATAAAACAATATCTATTATAAATTTTTGTTTTTTTACGGTGTAATTTATAAAAATTTTGACATTGTGTTTTTAAACTTTTTATAACATAATTTTATTATGGGGAAATGTCAAAAAAAAGATAAAAAAACTCAACAAAACATCATAAAGAAAAAGTATGATTACATTGAATCAATTGAAGAACTTAATTATTATCCTTATATAATAGTTAATGGTAAAAAGTTAATTGTTATTGATATTATAAAGTAAATTCTTTTTTATATTTTAATCGTAAATTCTTCTTATGAACGTAA
>JAVZJF010000008.1:0-12892 GCA_038870935.1 Candidatus Anstonellales archaeon
TATTTAGAGATGACTCAAAATAAGGAAAAACTTATTAATTCTTTTAAGTTGCTTGAATTATCTTAACGGTATTAGCATCTTCTTTAATTATCCAGACATATATCTTATTATTTATATTGGTTTGTTGGCTCAATTCTTCGAGCATAATCTTGCATTTGCTTTCTTTGTTCATTACTTGGTTATCAAGATTACAATTCATAATATCTTTGCTAAAAGATGCTTTTATAGCAGTACCTTGCTCCAAGCTACAAACAGTGTTTGCTAAACCTAAAATTTTTCTTTCGTAATAATCGCATAATTTATTCTTAAAAAAAGTAGTATTTTTCTCTAATCTTTCATTTACATTAAAAAAAATAAGACTAACTATTGTAAGAATTATTAAAAATAGCAGTAATGATTCAATGCTTATTTGGCCTCTTAAATACATGGTTCAACTTCACAAGTAAATTATTTGCATTTACCTTCTTCGCAAATTCCTGAGGCACACTGGGAATTGGTACTGCAAGGTTTTCCAGATGCAAGATTGCCCTCAATTGCATTAAATACATCTTCTTGTTTTTCCTCAATCTTTGCTTCTGTTTTTTTTGCGCTAGAAAATAAAACATTTGCAACAATTAAAACAATAGCAATTACTACTGCTAAAATTAGTAAAGTTTCAAGCGATAATTGCCCTTTCTTTAAAGAAAGCAAAATCATAGACATATGTAATATTATGTTATTGATTATATATAAATCTGTTTAATTTAAAATTCCATTAAATTACCCTTCTTTTTAAAAAGCTACTTCATTATTAGGATTACATAAGAATAATTTTGTCGGTGATTTTTTATGGACCAGGAAAATAAAGAGCATAAAGTAAATTCGAGTATTGAAAACTTAAAAAAACCACAAGAAGGAGATAAATTTGTCGACAATATGTTTTTTGGTTTAATAGGTTTTTTTGGTTTAGGTGTTCTTATATTGATAGGTTTTGTTATATTGTCTAATAGTATTAATGATTTATCGAAAGCATTAAGCAATTACACAGATTCAAATCAGAAACTAATTGATGCATTAACGAGTAATTCTGGCAATCAGCAACAGGGTTCAAATACAAAGACCAGTAAAGATAATCAACTAAATCCTCAGCCCAAAAGAAAGACCATAACTGTTAATGATGCTGTGTTTGAATATGTTGATCTTTCTTTATTAGATTATTCAAAAGCTAGTGGAAAAATCGAAGTTTCTAATCCAAAATTAGTAATTGTTGAATTCACTGATTTACAATGTCCGTATTGTAGACGATTTTGGGGTGATTCAGCTAAATTCCTCAAAGAGAATTATGTAAAAAAAGGCATAGCATCATATTACGTATTTGATTTTCCTTTAAGTTTTCATCCTGATGCACTTAATATGTCAAACGCTGCAAGATGTGCTGGTGAACAAGGAAAATATTTCGAAATGTTTGATAAACTTTTTGCTTATCAGGACACACAAGGCACAGGAACAGTTAGAGTTAGTTCTGAAAAAATAAACGATATTGCAAAAGAAATAGGATTGGACATGAATAAATTCAATCAATGCCAGACTTCTTTGAAATATCAACAGGACATAATGAACAGTATGTCTGAGGGTATAAAAGTAGGAGTACAAGGAACCCCTGCAATTTATATAAATGGTTATCTAATCCCTGGTGCATATCCTTCATCTTATGTAAAAGGATTGGTAGAAAAGATTTTGCAAAGCTAATACAAAAACTTTATAAAAATAGTAGTTGAAATAATCTTATCTGATAAAAGGTGATATATGTGTATAAGGGACAAGCTGCAATGGAATATCTGATGACATATGGATGGGCTTTGCTTGCAATCGTTATCGTGATTGCATTGCTTCTGTATTTGAATCCTTTCCAGATTCAAGAAGTTTGTGTTCCTGATCCAGGTATAGACTGTACAAATCCAATGCCTGTATTATCTAAAGATGGTAAGATTAGTTTCACTCTTAAGAATGGATTAGCAGGTGCTATAAATGTTACTGGAATCAACTGCACTAATGTGCAAGGCGCACCAGCAAACTATGAAAACGTAGGTCCTGTCGCTGTAGCTCAAGGAGGCACAACAACAATAGTTGCTACAAACCCATGTATAGGGTTTCAACCTAATACACCTTTCCAAGGTTATGTTTATTTAAGATATAGGTATGCTACTGATTCTCTTACTACAAATAGAACAGTTTCTGCAAGAATTAAGCTGGTTCCTCAACAATAGTTAGTAGATGATTGTTCTTTTTCTTTAAATTTTTAAATTTTTATTGTGAAAAATACCATGGCATCTGATGATGAGACTTTAAGTGGTCAACCTTCTGGAGAGGTATCTTCTTCAGAGGATCGTACAAAACAAGATCTTAATAGTCCTAGTCAAAACCCAGATCCTAATAAAGATGTTAATGCAACCTTACAGAATATCATCAAAGAAGCAAACACTATTTTAAATAATTATATTAATGGAAACAATAGTGGCAATTCACAAGACGAAGCATCAGCGGTTATTAGTGAAATTAGACAATTAATTAAACAACGAGTTCAAGCGTTTAACAGCACATCAAGGGAGAAAAAGCTATCTTTTAGTTTATTATATTATGACTATTTATTAAACCTGAAAAAAAATTTAATTCAAACTATGAGACAAGGAAATCTTGACAATGAAGAAAAACAAAAGGTTGAAAATTTAGATACTCAGGTAACTGCGGAATTAGAAAGAATGCCTTTTATAATTTTAGCTGAATTGGTGAGTGAAGTTTACAATGCTAAAACAGAAGAGGAAAGAAAAGAAAAAACGTTGGTATTACAAAATTTCTTGAAAGCGGCTCCTAACATTGATGAATTGTTTTTATTATTAAAACAAATTAAAGAAGGAGTACAAGACAACAGAGAAGAGAATGAAAAAGACAACAAAAAAGAGACAATAAGAATTAGGTCAGAATTTTTCAGAGTTTTGAGAGAAATTTTTGGGATTGAATACAACACACAAAATGCTAAGGCTTCTTTGTCAGATGCAATAGAATTCATCATGCCATTAGTTGAAGAAGAATATAAGCATAGGATTGATAAATTATTAAGACACACTGAACGGCAAAAAGATCTTAGATCTAAAGTAGCTCTCGTAAGCAATATGGGAAGTTTAAAACTTTCATATATACGTTTTTTTGACAGTGTTGGCACTACTGGAATTAGTTTGGAATCTAATATTAAAGAATTTTCCTATAGTTATTTTTCAAAGAATAGTTCTGTTACAATAAGTCCGACACAAGCAGGCATTAATTTTATAACACCTTTAGGCGACTCTAGTTTAACTTTTCCTTTAAGTGGATCCCACAAAGGCCTAAACTTATTTCTAGGCCCTTTGGCTGTTACTCCAAAAGGAATAATGTTAGATCCTTACATGGTCGTTACTCGTGGTCTTGAACTTTATAAACGTCATCAGGCATACAAAGCTCAAAAATCACAATTAGAAAAAGAATTAATAGAATTTTTTTCAAAAAATTTTTTAGATAGTGATAGTTCGCCTTTTTTGATAATTAATGCTGCTGTTCTATCAGTTGCTTATCTTGATTTAGATCCTGTTACTAGTGCAGACATCCCTCTTGTAGGTGAATTGATAGGAGGGAAACAAAAATCTGGGAGAGTTTGGTATTACATAGAGGAGTTTCAAAAGATTTATGAGCAATTAAATAATAGCAAAAATTCAAATTTAAGTGAAATAAAACTCTTTGTTGGTAAAACGTTTGGTGAAAAAGGTTGTATCACGCTTAATTTAGACGAGATAACAAAACAGATAGAACAAGCGCTTGGGGAGCAGCAAAATCTATCTACAGAACAGAAAAATCACATTAGAAATAATATTATTTTTAAAGCAAAGCTTTTTGTATTTGGTCAATTAGCAGCTGCTCTTTTTGATGAAAAAACATTTGGCGGCTATCGAGATATGTTGAGAGGAAATTTGGGCCAAGGTAGCGCCATAGAAACTTTAAATGATATGATAAAGGATTTGATGGGGTTACAAGAAAGAATTCAGCTTTTTTATTATAATAATCAAACAAAGAAGTTGGATGTAAACCATGATGCTTTAACTCAACTAGTTAATAGTGCTAATGACGATAATAAAAAAAGGGTTTTAGATTTATTGCTTATGTTAATGGGCCAATCTTCTTTTGCACACCTAAGAGATATTGCAGAATATTTAGAAGCACAAATAGAATTAAAAAAAATGCCTAAATTAGACGAAAATGCAGTAATTTTACAAGTAAGTCGTAAGGAAATAGATCAAATAGAAAACTTAACAAAAGATATTATTAGAAAGAAAAAAACTCTTATGGATTCTAAAGCTGATTTGATAAACTTGTTTGAGAAATTTAGAATACAGTCTATTGACGAATTGAAAGGTCTATTATTAGCATTAAATGCACATCTACTAAAAATTAATTATTACATTAACAAATATGGTAAAAATTTGGCAAGAGAAAACAAAGAAGAGTTTGAAAATCTAAAATTGCGTAGAGATTTTTATTCCAAAGTTATTGATTTGTTAAGAGAGTTACTTAAACTAGTTCAAAATAACCCTAACTTAATTGTCAATTTACAAGAAATATTTTTAGATGTTAACAAGAATTTGCAAAATCAACAACAACAAAATCAGCAAAACGTATTAGAAAACACTTTTACAAAAGATTTATGGTTTTTGTACAGTTATTCTATTTCACGCGGTTCTCAACATAGCAGGGACTTACATAGTAGATTTCAAGACCAAGCATCTATTCCTCAAAGAACAGCTTCAACTGACACTCAAGTTTCATCTGGCACTGGGCAGTCACAACAGAATCCGATGCAACCACAGCAACCACAACAACCACAACAAACACCACAACCAACACAAACTGTGCGTAATTAGAGGTTATTTAATTTTTCTTAGTATGCTATAATTTTTTAAAGGCCTTGCAATAAATAATCATTACTTTTTTCATTAGAAATATTATAACCCCTATTGTGTAATGTATCTAATGTATAAAGTATATCAACGAGATGATAACATGTCCGAAAATGTTGAAGCAATTGCAGATAAGAAAGACCTTAATAATGATAAAAAGACATTAGAAGCAATAAAGGACCAAGAAGTTTTACCAGATGATGAAGAATTACTTAAGTTTATAGAGCAAACACGGCCTAAGATTTCTGTAGTTGGTACTGGTGGTTCAGGGTCAAATACTTTAACGCGATTACATTCAATAGGTGTAGATGGTGTTACGCTAATTGCAATGAACACAGATGCTCAACATTTATTGAAGACAAAAGCTAACAGAAAAGTGTTGTTAGGTAAAAAATTGACAAGAGGCATGGGCGCTGGAAGTGACCCAAAAATAGGAGAAGCAGCAGCTCAGGAATCAATTCCTGATATTGAAAATTCAATAAAGGGCTCAGCAATAGTATTTGTAACCTGTGGTTTGGGTGGAGGTACAGGTACGGGCTCAGCGCACATAATAGCAGAGACAGCTAGAAAAAACGATTCTTTAACTATATCTGTTGTAACATTACCATTTACTTCTGAAGGCAAAGTAAGAATGCAAAACGCATTGGATGGCTTAGCAAAACTAAAAAAGGCCAGTGATTCTGTCGTAGTAATTCCTAATGACAAGTTACTTGCAATAGTGCCTGATTTACCTTTGGACACTGCATTTAAAGTGTCTGATGAAATTTTAGCAAACGCGGTTAAAGGAATCGCAGAATTAGTTACAAAGGAAGGTTTAGTTAATCTTGATTATGCTGATTTAAGAACCATATTAAAGAATTCAGGAACGGCAGTTGTTGGAATGGGCGAAGCAACATTGGATGTTAAAGCCAAAGACAGAGCTTTAATTGCAGTTGAAAGCGCTTTAAATTCTCCACTACTTGATGTCGACATTTCTACAGCAAACAAAGCACTTATTAATGTTATTGGAGGAGAAGACATGACCCTCAAAGAGGCAGAATTGATAGTCAGAGAAGTTTATAACAGAATAGCTCCAGGTGCGCACATAATTTGGGGTGCTAGAATAGAAAAGAACATGCCAAAAACTGCCATAAAAGTGCTAGTGGTTTTAGCAGGAGTTAAATTACCTCAGTATTCAGTTGACATGGTTACAAATATTGATTTAAGAAACATGGATTTGGATTTGCTCGCATAAAAGGAATTAATTAATTAGGTGTTTGTGATGAAGATTATTAATGACATATTGTCTTTGTTGGAGCAAGCAAAAAGAATCTTAGTTACGTTGAGCAGACCAGATGAAAAAGAGTTCATGAATTTAACAAAGATAGTTATTCTTATGATCATAGCAACAGGATTGTTAGGGGTTATTATTGCGTTTATATTGTCAATAGATACGTTTATTTTTTCACTACTAAGAGGTTAATTAAAAAAAGAATATAGGAGCTGGTTTAGATGTTATTTGTTTTTCGTGTTACAGCAGGTCAGGAAAAAATTGTTGCAGAAATGGTTGCAAGAGTAGGCAAAACAAACAACGTAAGATCTGTAGTAGTTTTTGATAATTACGATGGCTATATTATTGTAGAAGCAGATGACATGGTTTCTGCCAGAAAAGTAGCTTCAATGGTTAGCCATGTAAAAGGTGTTTTAGCAAAGCCTTTAAGCATGCAAGAAATTGAAAAGAACTTTGGAGTTTATGTACCTGAAATAGTTAAAATTAGCAAAGGAGACATAGTTGAATTAACTGGAGGGTCATTTAAAGGCGATAGAGCAAAGGTAATTAGAGTTGATCCTATAAAGAATCAAGTTACTATTGAATTAACTGACATAGCAGTTCCAATACCTATAACATTAAGTTCTAACATGGTAAAGGTTATTCAGAAAGCTGAAACTGCAATGGACGAGGAAGAAGAAATTCAAGAAGAAGAAAAAGAAAAGAAAGAAAAATAAGAAAAAGCAAATAAATATAAGCCTTAAAATTAATTTATAATTGCTATCAAACCATAGAATAATGAAAATGAAAAATAAAAATAAATGACGCTAATCAGAATTATAACGGAAAAGGTGAGAGCAATGGGAATATTCGACAATTTAGGAAAAATTTTTGGTGCTGAGAAAGAAGAGCAACCAGATATAGAGAAATATTTACAAGAGATAGAGATTGAAGAAGAGCAGAAAAAAAATCCCCCTGCAGATTTTTACATTAAGAGCATAACGATAGAAGATGAGCAGACATTACAAACTGTTTTTAGTGAATTAGAACAGAGAAATATTGTTATTGTTAAATTATCTCCAAGTGTAAAGCAACAACCAAAGTTTAAGAAGGTTGTTGATGCTTTGAAAGAAAATGCAAATAAGATACAAGGCGACATAGCTGCATTAGATGAAAACAGGTTAATAGTAACTCCTGCAAGAGTGAGAATAGTTAAAGCTATGAAAAGATGAACTTTAACAACGTATTTTTCAAATATATTTTTTATTTTTTAGTATTTTTTAGGCATCAAGATTTCTTTTCTACTTAATTGAGTAGTTTTTTATTTTTTATTTTTGATAGTTAGTTATAGGTGGTCTTATGCCAAAGTCATCTGGTAAAAAATCGACTAGTTTGTTAAGTAAAATGGACTTAAAGTCTAAATACGTATTTTGTAGAGTTGATTTGAATAGCCCGGTTGTTAACGGGAAAGTAGAGCTGAGCCCTAGAATTGTTGCCCATTCTGAAACCCTTAAGTTTTTAGCTAACAAAAAAGCAAGGGTTGTTGTTTTAGCACATCAGGGAAGAAAAGGAGATGAAGATTTTACTGATTTGAGTCAACACTACGAGCTCATGAAGCCTTTATTAAAGGGAAAGAAATTCTATTATGTTAAAGATGTTGTCGGAGAAAACGCAGTTAATTCTGTTAAAAATTTGAAGGATGGCGAAATTCTATTATTAGACAATGTTAGGCAATTAGACGATGAAAAGAGTTATGATTCCCCAGAGCAATGTTTAAACACACAGCTAGTTAAAACATATGAAAATATTTGTGATGTGTTTGTTTTAGATGCTTTTTCAGTTGCACATAGAAATCAGCCGTCTGTTACAGGTTTTTATAGAAAAGGTATAATACCTGGAATAATTCTTGAAAGAGAATTAAGTTCAATCGATAAGTTAGCTAATGTTAAAGGTAATGCATTATTTGTTTTAGGAGGAGCAAAAGCAGAAGACGGTATAAAAATAATGGAGCACTGGATAAATAAACTAGGCAATAAAGCAAGATTTATCTTAGGAGGAGCAATAGCAAACTTATTTTTAATGGCTAAAGATTATAAAGTTGGAAAAGGTACAGAAGACTTCTTAGCCAAAAACAATAATCTCGAATTACTTGACAAAGCAAAAGAAATCTTGGCAAAGAATCAATCTAACATAGTTTTACCTGTAGACGTAGCAGTCGAAGAAAGTGGTATGAGAAAAGAATATCCTGTTGAAAAAGTACCTGAAACTTCATCTATTTTAGACGTTGGCTCAAAGACTATGGAGCTATACGAAATTGAGATTAAGAAGTCTGAGACGATTCTAGTTAATGGCCCACTTGGAGTTTATGAAGACGTCAGATTTGCTGAAGGTACTAAGAGAATATTAAAAGCTATTGCTAATGCAGGAAAGACAAGAAAAGCATTTTCGGTTATTGGTGGTGGTCATACTGTTTCAGCAATCGAAAAATTCAAATTAAGTAAAAAGTCTTTTGGCTACATAAGTTTAGCAGGCAAAGCTTTAATCCAATACCTTAGTGGAGAAAAATTAGCAGGTATAGAACTACTTAAAAGAAATTAAAAAAAAATGCAAAAAAAGTTTCATTTTTTGTATTTTTACTTTATGTTAGTAGCATACTTTCCAGGCAATGTAATGTTCAACTTTTTTGCTATTTCTGAATTTGATGGGTCAAGGATAATTATTAATCCACTGAATTCTGTTGTCAAATCTTTAGAGTTGCATAATGCACAGGTATCAGATCTTTCAACAATTGCTCTGCAATTTCTACAAGCTTTCATTTTAATCACATTTCATTAACTAGAGATGATGAATATATTTATGAATTTATTTAGTTATTTTTTCTCTTTCTTACTTTGAGTAGATTTTTTACCAGAGGTTTCATTTTCATCCGCAGTTTTGCTTTCTATTGCTTTTTGCTTTTCATTTTGCTCTAACCATTCATACTTTCCTAGTCCTAAGCCTTTCATAGTCAAGTTTAATTTAGATTCATTAACATTTTTTTTCCACGAGACCGTTGCAATTTTAGCATAAACCAAATCACCTTTCTTGATCGATTTGCCTTTTTCTTTTCCTACAATTGCTCCGATCCTTCTATTATATGTCATGAAGTCTGTTGTAAATTGTGATAAGTGCACTAACCCATCTAAAGGGCCTAAGCCTACGAATGCACCAAAATCTAATAAGGAATTGACTTCTCCTTCTACTACTTCGTTTACTTCTGGTCTATAACATAGTAATTTCACTTCACATTCGTAATATGCACAAGGATCTCCATGAATGATAATCCCTTCAGATAAAGGTTTTACTTCAACTACACTAACAATAATACCTAATTCTGGAATAATTATGTCTTCTAACTTATTTTTTGCCACTATTCTTAGACCATCTCTTAATTGCATATGAAATAAATTAGGTTCTAAGCGCAACTTTTCATTAACTGTTATTATTGCAAACAAGCAATTCACCTGCTTTTTTAACTTTTTTAAATGGGTAATTAGAATAAATTAATAATTAAATTAAGTAATTTAACAACTATTTAATGTTGCTAACTTATTTAAATATTTCTGTTAGCGGTGCTTTAAATGTTTTTTCCAGAGCTAGACCAAATAAAAAATCTAAGAAAAAAACTTAATCTAACTCAAAAGCAATTGGCTAAAATTGCTAATGTATCTCAAGCCACTATTGCAAAAATTGAAAAAGGGAAATTAATCCCGTCATATAGTGTCGCAGTTTCGATTTTTAGTGCCCTCCTAAATTACAGTAAATCGCAAAACAAACAAAATAAAATGCTTGAAATCGTAGCAAAGGATATTATGTCAGAAAACGTAATTTATGCAAATCCTGATGATGATATTCATAATTGTATAGAAAAAATGATTAAGAATAATATTTCTCAATTGCCAGTTATTGATTCCAAAGGTTTTATATTGGGAAGTATAACGGAAGAAAATGTTTTAGATTTCATATCAAACTCTAATAAAATCAACAAACAAAAAATTACTGCAATCGATATATGTGATGAGATTTTTCCAATAATTCTTGAAACAACGAACCTAAATGCAATAATTGAGTTGCTAAAGAAGCATAAAGCATTACTCGTATCAAAAAAAGGCAAAATAGTAGGGATTATCACTAAATCAGATATTTTCAAGGCTAAAATACAATAATAACTTACTTTTGTTATGATTCATCTGCCCTTTTGAGTAATTTTGCAAGAGCTTCTATCGCTCTTTTTGCATATTCTTCAATTCTTTCCTCAGCTTGTAATCTGTTTGCCCCAGGGCCGATTATGCCTAAAGTTACGGGTTTGTTATATTCGACACTCAAATCCATAAGTTTTCTTGCTGCATGCATGGCAACTACTTCATCGTGTTGAGTTTCTCCTTCTAAAACCACTCCAAATACTGCTATACCATCAACTTTATCAATTATTTGTTTTACACCATATGGCGTGTCGAAACTTCCGGGAACTTTGAAGATTTTTTTAACCTCTAAGTTCAAAAGTTCTGCATGCTCTATTCCTTTTTTTAACATCGCTTCTGTCAAATCATAGTTAAATTCTGCTACTACAATCCCTATATGGTATTTTTTACTTTTTATATCATTTTTCATTCCAATTCACCTCGTTTTAATGGAATTAAATCAGATATTTAGCATCTTTGCTACCTTGTCTTTTTCCTTTACCCGCGTTTTTCAATAACACATCTTCAGCATAAAGAATATTTAACGCATTTTCAACATGTTTTTCAATTCTATCTTTACAAATTTGTTTTAATTCTTCATCATTGTTTGCTTCGCTTTCGTGTACAAATACCTCAATAATTGGTTTGTTTGTCATTAATTGTGCAATTATTAGTCCTAAACTTGCTTCATGAGCACATAATCTGTCTATCTTTTTTTTACCAGGCATACCGAGAGCAATGCAAATATCTATCTCTTTGTTCATTAACAACTTTTTGCACGCTAATGGCAAATCTTTTATTCCTGGCACAGTTTTTCTTATAAATTTGCCTGAATAGATTTGCTTCAATTTGTTTATTGCTATCTTCCCCATCTCTATCCTTGAAAACGTGGTATCAACTATAGCAATCATATAAATCAATCCCATATTTTTTAGCAAAATTTTTTGCCTTAGCTAAACTTAATCTTTTTCCATTAGAATCTAGCATTTCAGAAATCACACATAAAGGAAAATAACCTTTTTTTTTACAAACTTCTATACTTAGTTCTGTATGGCCATGTCTTTTATCTACACCTCTAGACCTTAATAAAATTACATGGCCAGGCATCAAAAACTCATGCTTCATGTTATTAAATTTTTTGTGAATACATAGCTCATAAAATCTTCGAATAGTATGTGCTCTTTCTCTATCTGTGATCCCTGTATAACAGCTTTTATGGTTAATGCTTACTGAAAATGCAGGTGAATCGCCATACTTTGTTTTTTCATAAACTTGGAAAGGTAATTTTTGACCTGTTGAATATTTTCTTAACAGTTCTGTTATAAAAGGCAAATTAATCTTTAAAGATATATCTTTGTCAATTGCTAAACATATTAAACCTCCTGCGTGTTTCCTCATTAAATAAATGTGTTTCCACGTAACCTTCTCTGCAGGAATACATAGGTCAATCTCATTTTCTCTATCTTTAGAGTCAAAAAGCATGACGAAATCTTTAAGATAGTGTTGCATGAAATTAATGTTAGCAATAGTAATTAAAAACAGGTTTTTACTTAATTTTAAGTAAAAATAAAAATCGTAAAGTTAAAAATATTTATAAAGTTTGTATTCCTATAATTTATCTGTTTATAACTGAGAAAGATGATAGATTATGAAATCTGCCTGGATATTATTTTTGGTATTGGTAATAAATGGTTTTGTGTTATATTCGAGTAATTCTTTTGACCCTATTAAAAACACAGCTTCTAACGTATGTAAATCACTTAGGACGTTATTGCCTCCATTGTCTATGTTAATGTTAATAGGTGCAGGAGTGGTTTATGTAGGCGGTCAATTTACAGGAGCAGAGACAAGGAGCAGAGCAAATGTTTGGGCAACGAACTTGTTAATAGGGGCATTAATAGGCTTATTGATTGCAGCAGTTGCTCCAGTGGCATTAGAAAGTTTGATGCAAAACGCAGCAAGTACAGGTACAACCTACGCCAGCGTTTGTTAAATAACAATTGAGAGAGCGTGAGTATATGAAAAATAACATAAAAATATTTATTTTCATCTTATTGGTATCAGTTATAAATTTATTTGCGCAGACTGCTACTCAATCCTTTGATCCTTTGTTAACAACAGTTAATAACGTATGCTATTCGTTAAGATCATTATTGCCTCCATTGTCTATGTTAATGTTAATAGGTGCAGGAGTGGTATATATAGGTGGTCAATTTACAGGAGCAGAGACAAGGAGCAGAGCAAATGTTTGGGCAACGAACTTGTTGATAGGGGCATTAATAGGCTTATTGATTGCAGCAGTTGCTCCAGTGGCATTAGAAAGTTTGTCAAAAAGTGCAGGCGGACCCGGTAGTCAAGGGACAACAGATTTCTGTAAGCAAATAATATGAAAGGTAGTTATTTGAATTTTAAGTAAATATAATTGAATTTTCTAACATTTTTATTCTTTTACTTTTTTAATT